>JAATVK010000065.1 GCA_014523485.1 Nitrososphaerales archaeon TH5894 | reverse complement strand
GTTAATGTCTATGAATGGTTAGAAACACCTGGTCATCCAGGTTCTGAAAAAAAACCTTTTATGGCTAGAGAAAAAGATTGTATATTTTGTTTAGCATGCGAAAATGTGTGTCCACCACAGGCTATCAAAATTTACGAAAAATAATTTAACTTACTTCCACCTTTATTTATAACAAAATACTAATTACAGTGTCTAGTTTTAATTTAACTAGCCAATTGTTGCACAAAAATATTAACAGATATATCATTAGTTAAATTATTAAAAATTTGAAATGATGGAAAATCATCCCATGAAATTATAAGTATTGCTAATGATATAATTTCACAAGATCATAATTATTTCAAAGAGATTTTATTAAATCAAATATATATTATTATAAACGAAATATTTGTTTTTTAAATAAGGTAATGAAAAATCTGTGAAATCATCATTCTTTTTGTGTTCTGATTGAAATTGTGGTCATTCCTAATTTTATTAAATAAATATACCAATCCTTGAATACTTGTAGCAGATGAATGCGATTATATACGGTAGAAATCATAATAAATACAATTAAAAGATCGTAATATAATATTTAACAAATGATGATAAATAAAGATAATAAACCTAATAAATTAATTCAGGAGTCTAGTCCTTATCTTTTACAACATGCATATAATCCTGTTGAATGGTTTCCATGGGGAGATGAGGCATTACATAAAGCTAAAAAAGAAAATAAACCTATCTTTCTTAGTATTGGATACAGTGCTTGCCACTGGTGTCATGTTATGGCACATGAATCTTTTGAAGATGAAAATATTGCCAGAATTCTGAATGCAAAATTTATTAATATTAAAGTGGATAGAGAAGAAAGACCAGACATTGATGATATTTACCAGAAAGCATGTCAACTAGCTATGGGCAATGGTGGTTGGCCTTTGTCCGTATTTCTGACTCCTGATCAGAAGCCATTCTATGTAGGAACTTATTTCCCTAAACAATCTAGATATGGACTTCCAGGATTTTCGACAATTTTAGAAACATTATCTCAAGCTTATCATGATAAAAAGGAAGATATTGATAAAGCAACACATGAACTTATGGAATCCCTTCTAGAATCATCATTTACTCTTACTAAGAATACTAATACTGAAATAGAAAAAACAATTTTAGATGAATCCGCGATAAACCTTCTACAAATTGCAGATCCTTTAAATGGAGGATTTGGCCAAGCTCCTAAATTCCCGAATACCACTAATCTTTTGTTGTTACTCAGATATTTTGACTACTCCAAAAATAGCCAATTTCTCAACTTCGTAGAATTTACAGTTAAAAAAATGGCTTGGGGCGGAATTCATGATCATATAGGGGGAGGTTTTTCAAGATATTCTACAGATGAAAAATGGCTTATCCCTCATTTTGAAAAAATGCTCTATGATAACGCCTTGTTAATTCAATTGTTCTCTGAGCTTTATCAAGCTACAGGGAAGAACCAGTATTTGACATTAATCCAAACAACAATTCAATATTTGCTAAGGGAAATGAACCTCTTTAATGAAAAAAATGAATATACAGCATTCTATTCATCACAAGATGCAGATTCTGAAGGAATTGAAGGAAAATTTTATACTTGGACAAAGGATGAAATTAAAGAAAATATAAAAGATAGTCAGAAATTTGAATTGTTCTGTGAATATTATGGGATAACTCAAGGCGGTAATTTTGAAGGAACAAATATTTTAAATATTACAAAATCAAAAGAAACTTTATCAAAACAATACAATATCTCAATAGATAAAGTTGACGATATACTGAATGAAACCTTGGAGATTTTATATAAGGTTAGAAAAAAAAGGATTGCTCCAGGCAAAGATGAAAAGATTTTAACTTCATGGAATGCGTTGATGATTTCTGCTTTGGTTTCAGCATACAAAGTTACTGATAATAAAGATTATTTAGATTTTGCAAAAAAAACAATAAATTTTATTGAAACAAATTTATCATATGATCATAATAGATTAAAACATACCTATAAAGACGGATTTTCAAAAATTAATGGATATTTGGATGATTATTCTTATTATATTAATGCACTTTTGGATGTTTTTGAAATAAGCTCTAATCCATTTTATCTTCAAAGAGCCCTTGATTATATGGAGGCACTAGTAAGCCATTTTTGGGATGACAATGCAAAAAGTTTCTTTTTTACATCAGACGATCAAGAACAATTGATCATAAGAACAAAAAATTTTTATGATTTAGCAATACCTAGTGGAAATTCTATGGCAGTTTATGCATTATTGCGTATTCAATATATGACTCAAAACCAAGACTACCTAGATAAGGCCGAATCAATTATCAAATCTTGTTATAAACTAGCGTTAGGAAATCCTTTTGGATTTGGTCAATTATTGATTTCAATTTATTTGTACTTTAAAAAACCAGTAGAGATAATTATATTACAAAATAAAAAAAATGACTACAATAAAAGAGAAATGAAAAAATGGATTATGAAACAATATATTCCAAATGGTATAACATTCACTTTAGAATATCCATCTAATGAATTACAGCAGTTAATGTCATCAAATATTTTTTCTCTTTTAAAAGGAAAAAAAATAAACATTGCAGATAGTGAGAAATTTAGAGAATGTGTCTATATCTGTAAAAACTTTACATGTTCATTACCGATGTATTCAGTGGCCGAATTAAAAAAATATCTAAATAGTAATTGAGATTTATCATGTAATTACATATCTAACTAAATCATACAATATTTTATCAATATTTTGTTGCAAGTACAGGACTAATTGCGTATGTTACTATATCTGATACTGGGTTTGTAATAGTCATTTTTTAATTCCCTATTTTCTTTTTAACCCTAAGATAGTAACCCAGATATTTCAGCATCGCGATGCATCTTACCATACACCGCTACCCCTATTAATATAACTTTCTTAGATTGTTTGATATTTGGATTCTTTTTTTTAACTATATTTTTTTTCTCAAACCAATTTTTAAACTCTTCTTTTGCACACAATGATTACATCAATTTGTCTAAGAAAAACAAGCTATGGTAAATTAATATATTCATATTGGGAATGAGAACTACTACGGAGAAAAGATTATTTCTCTAAAATTTATCAGTCATAGTACTAGCAATGTTGACATTATGAAATGATGATTTTGATACATCTATATTGATCAGTATTTTTAAAAATATCATTATTAACTATATAAATAAAGATGTACTAATATAAATAAATCTATTTTATTTTAAATCATAAGATCAAAAATAATAATAGTATCTTATGATATTAATCTAGCTTGCAGTCTTTGGGTTTATTGTGTTAGTTAGGAGAGAAAAATCTTGTTAATATTGAATAAACCTCCGCGTTATTAAGCTACTATTCGATATAGATTTATAGATAGTCATATATAAGAGAAATTACCCATTTAATTGGGTTTATAGATACGGCTCAATTATTAAATATGGAATTACACTGTCATAATGTTTTTTCTAATTATATGAATGACTCTCCTAGGATTCCTTTTGATTGTGGTGTTACCATTGAAGATCAGCTGTATTTAGCATATGAAAAAAAGATTGATGCTTTGTTTATTACCAATCATAATACATTGAACGGATATAAGCAAATGTTAGCATATAGAGATAATCACGAAAAATTAAAAAGGATTAAAATATATCCTGCAGAAGAGATAACCATCAATACAAAAGGTCATGTTTTAGCCTATGGAATATATGAAACTATCAAACCAGGTATGGATATAGATGAAACGTTAGACGCTATAAAAAAACAAAATGCTATTTCTTGTGCAGCCCATCCTTTTGCTGTTTCCAATGGAATTAGAGAAAATGCAATAAAATGTGATATGATTGAAACTTTCAACAGTAATAATATCGATCATTATTCAAACCTAGTAGCAGAAAAGTTTTCTTCTGACAATAAAATGATATCAATAGCAGGAAGTGACTCGCATGTTCTAACAACTTTTGGAAGATGCATAAACAGTATTGAATCAGACAATAATTTAGATTCTATATTACAAGAAATGCTAAAAAGAAAATCTAAAGTATTGAAAGCTGAACTTGCTTTAAAGGAGGAACTTTTTGAACATGCTTATTATATGTTGTCAGCTTCTAAAGATCAATTGTTAAACTATATACTAGTTCATCATCCATCAAAATTTTCTTTAGTAAAATGGACTTTGGATTCATTTTTATCCAAACCTAATAGTAAACTGTGGAAGATCCTTGGGTCCTTAGGCTTATACTTATCAAAAAGGGTTTCAAAAAAGGTGAATATGAAAGGACATAACCCATATGTATTTCAGGATAGATCTTGGAAAACATTAATCTCAATGAGTTTATATCCATAGATATAGTTCTTCAGCATTTCCTATCAAATATTTTTATAATTGCATAATCTTCCATATAGTATGAACAAAATGTTCTATAATAAGGAATTGGGGTTGCTTGCCTGTACTTTTTTTTTAGTGTTATTTCTATTTACCTTCAATTCCATACCAATGAATGCACAAGCACAACCAATGACTAGTGAAATGACAAAAATGGATACACAAAAAAATAGCTCTGATATCCAAAACTCTAACTGGACTGGATCTGTAGATATATCAAAGGTTCTTAGGGAAGCTTTTAATCCATTAATTAAAGTTAGTTTATCTGAAGCAATCAATAAAGCTGAATTAAATATTGGTAATAACTCTTCTGCTGTAGCAGCCTTTATCCACCCTGTTAATGGATATTTAGTATATGTTATCTATTTACTAAATGATCATAATGAAGTAACAAAAGTAATTACAGATGTAGGAACAGGAGATATACTAAATGTTAAAAAAATGACGATAGAAGAGATGATGTTCAAATTTCATCATGGAGGAATGACTAAATCTCATAGCCAATCATTTGAAAAAAATAACATGATGGAAAAAATGATGAGTAACACTCCTTATTAAATTCTAACCTAAATTAAAAATTTTAATTAATTTATTTTTTTCTGACTTCTAATGTTACTTACCATTAGATTTCTAACTAAATGGAAATATTTTTCTAGCAAAAATAAGATAAGTTGTATGTCCAATCATTCTCATAGAGGGTCGCGTCATCCCTTCTCTCGCTTCAATATTACGAATTAAAATTTCGACACACTCAATGTCTGTGAAATGATTATTTTTCAATGAAACTGAAGTTTTCTCTGCTTGATTCATAGTAGGGCATATAGCAAGAAAAACTCCGCTTCCTTTTAATGCATTATAAGCTACTTCAACTGTAGTCCAGGGATCACCAAGATCAACAATTACAGCATCAAATTCATACAAATTGATTCCTTGTCGAATATCTTGTTCT
>JAATVK010000064.1 GCA_014523485.1 Nitrososphaerales archaeon TH5894 | reverse complement strand
TGAAAGCCGTAATAGAAAGGAAGGCAACCCAATGACAATAAATACTGAAAAAATTGAAAAACTTTTTGAAGATTCTAAGGATAAGCTCAAAGAGGAATACGAAAGTTTTATAGTCAAAATCAAAGAAGATGTTAAAAACTCAAGGCAACAGACATTATATAAAATAAAAAAAAATATGGTGAGATAGTTAGCATCTTTTCGAAATCTTATCAATTCACTCGATATTGTTCTTTAAGACTTGGCTAAACGATATATATTATTTTATAGAGTTTTTATAAAATTTGGATCTAAACTATACTGAAAAAATAAAATATTTATTATATTCCTAAGAAACCACTAAATATTTTATTTAGTAAAAAAGTATTAGATATACATAAATAGGGCAAATTTTAACTTGCTTACGTAATTAAATTATGGAAATGAAATCAATTTCGACCATGGCATTAATAACAACTATTGCATTAATTACAGTAAGTTATTTAACAAGTGAATCCTATGCCCAAGAATCACAACCGAGTGCAAGCGCAGGGATGAAATTCATCGGAGCAGGATTAGCTTTTGGCTTAGCTGCATTGGGGGCAGGTGTTGCAATTGGTGGTGTAGGAGCTGCAGGTTTAGCGGTTATTAGTGAAAGACCTGATTTGCGATCACAAGCCTTAGTATTTACAGCACTAGGCGAAGCAGTAGCTATCTATGGTATAGTTATGGCTATTATTATATTGGGACAAGCCTAATACTATTTTTTTCTGCTTGATTAAAATACTAAAATAGACCTCATTTTATTTCAAACAAAATAATTATCTAGATTTCTTGTAATTCATTAATATCAATCAATCTCGCACAATATTTACATTTTAAAACAATCTTCGTCTTATCTAAAACTAATATTGTAGGCGAAATTCCTATTTCCTCGTTACTAATACAATTAATATTCGTACACTTAAAAATTCGTGAAATAGAGTCTGGAACTTGAATTTTTCTTTTTTCAGCAACCTTGTAATTCTTTATTATATTTATAGTGGCATGGGGCGAAATAAGGGCTATTTTATCTGTGTCAGAATTTTTTAAAAATCTATTCTCAACTTTAATGATGTCTTTCTTATTTTTTTTACTACTTGGCACATTTAAGGCAACTGTAACAATATTTCCTTCTTTACCAGTTATATTAAGAGTTTTAAGAACATTAAAAGCCTTTCCAGGATCAATATGATCTATTACTGTTCCTTCCTTAATTCTTCGAACAAGTAATTGATTGAGCTCTGACATCCCTTAGATATTTTTACTTTAATCTATTAAATATGGATATCGTTAGAAATTAAATAAAATTAAATAAAATCCGTCATATTCAGATTAGAAATTAATCTTTTATAGTAATTTGGTTTTATATATTTGTGGTTTCATGTTTAAAACATCCAAATTTTTTTGATGAAACATGTGAAATATGTAAGAAAGAATATTTCTTTATTAAGGGTTTAGAAGGTAAGGATACCTTTATCATCCATAAAAACGACGTGAAAAGCCAAGGAAAAAAATCCGTTTATAAAGATTTTACAGAAGAAAAAGCAAAACAACTATATGAAAAGTTATTTCTCTATTATTTAAAAAATCTAAAGGACGAAAAAGATGCATCTAATAAAGCTAAATCGATAATTGCTAAACAATGTCATATAAGAAATATTAAACCATGGAATTGGATTTAAAACTTATTAAATATTTTAAAATTCAATATAACCTAAAATAAAAAAATGAACAAGCATATTACTTTATAAATATGACGAGGAAAAAATCTATATATTTTCTAGCTTTTCTACTAAACCATGCAGTAAATGAGTAAATGGATGATAAGGGTATTTCAATACAGTCAGAAATTCTTTACTATCAAATTGGATATCGCAATAACAGGGTATATTGCCAATTATTTCCATATCTACTTCTTTTTTAAAAGTATCTGTAACCTTTGACTGTTCAGAAAGTATGTTTGCATAATTTGCCTCTGGAGCATAGGATGTTTCTTGAATTAAGTTTGGTGGAAGACAATATCCAGCAGCTCTATTAAACAGCAAAAGAGATTTGGTCCCTAATTTTGTAAAAGCTGAATAAATTTCAGTGGCCATTTTTTTTGTACCTTCAAGGTCAATGCTATCCATTTTTAGGGATAATATAATCAGATCTGCTATTGCTAGAGAATTTATGGACCAATACCGTATTCCTGGACTAGTATCTATAATTATGTAATCAATGTCATTTTCGTAAGCCATTTCCTCCTTCATTAGAATAAATTTACGGAGTAATTCTAGCTTTGAAGAATCCTGTCCTAATGCTCCATCTAATTTTGTTATTTCTTCCTTAGAAGAATTTGCGAACGCCACAAAAAATTTCCCTAACTCATTTTGAGTTTCTTTTTTATTGGGAAAATTTTTGATAAGACGAGTAAGATCGTAAATAACGTTTTCAAATTCCGCTGTATTAAATAGAAAATTATTGATCCAATACTTTGGTTCTTGATTGAAATAAGTTTGCAAGGTTGGAGCATAAACGTCCATATCAATAAGAAGAACATTGTATCCCATTTTAACTAGCAAAACCGAAATATTAGAGCTAATTGTAGATTTTCCTGTTCCACCTTTATAGGAATGAAAAGCAACACATTTTTTCATTATTTTAACTAAATACAAGTGTAATAAGAATATTTTTTATTCATATAACATAAAGAAAATTAAGTCATTGAAAATTAGCGACATGTGAACGGCGATGTTTTCAAAAATATTGATACATTTTGTAAAAATACTCTAGGGTTAAATGACACAAAATTAGATTATTAATATTGATCGACCTACTTCCATTTTAATGTAAAGATCTTCGAAAAATTATCTCTACCTTTAAATAAATCTTATGTAATTATGATAATATTGCCAATCCCAGGTTATAAAGAATTACTTGGAAAAGATTATCATGAAAATCAAAATGGTGAAAATACTCTTTTCTTAATAATGGGGCCTGGTAGATCTGGAAAAACTACTTATTGTAAAACTTTCTTCGAATCCATTTTGAAAATTGGTAATAGTGGTATTTTCGTTAGTTCAACATTAACTAAAAGACAATATCAAAATTTATTTAATAGCGTATCCTCTATCCTTGAATCTAATTCTTTTTTTATTAATCCTTTTCTGAGAGAACAAATGAATTCTTTAGAAACAAACAATTCAGTATTTTCTAATAACCTAGCTGATATCAAAAAAGATATAGATAAAATTATTTTATCCTCAAATCTAGAACAAAAAAATAATCATAATAATGAACAAGGAGAAAATAGGACACCTTCTCTCTCACAAAAAAGAATATGCATGGTTGTAGATTCTCTTTCACACCTTTTCAATATTTTTGATGAAAAAGATGTATTACGATTTATTAATACTTTGTCTTTTTCCTTAAAAAATAATAATATACTCTCAATTTTTACGATAGATGATACAGTTGTTGAACCGTCTATAATAGATAAAATACGTCCCCTCTTTGATGGAGTTTTACAGATAAAATTAGATGAAAAAGACGATGAAATAGTTAGAAAAATGAAATTTTTATCATTAACTGGATTTAGTTCAAAATATCCTTCATGGATAAAATTTGAATTGGATAAAAACTCTTTATTGTCATTTCCTAGCTCTTCATCTCTCATTTGTAGTGTGTGCAAAGCACCAATAAAAACGGAACCTGTCTTTTACCTAGATATGGCTTTTCATCAAAAGCATTTAGAGTTATATAAAAAATTAATAGGAATCTATGGAAATACTAGAATATCAGATCTGGGTCCATCTAGTGTTATAAATGCAAATTTTTTCTTTATTGATATTGTAGGACTTTCAAGCCCTAGGTTATCTGTTCGAAAACAAATAGAAAAAATAGAATTCTTAAACAATTTTGTAATATCTAGTGAAATATTTAGAAAAAATTTAGATAAAAAGGTCCTTCCTACTGGTGATGGAATGGCTATAGGATTTACATCAAATCCTGAAGCACCCCTAGACTTGAGTGTACAATTACATACTAAATTAAAAATACATAACATGGGAAAAGATGATGAATCTTCTCTAGCTGTTAGAATTGGAATAGCATCTGGTCCAGTTTTTATAGTTAATGATGCCAATAACAATCAAAATATTTGGGGCCCTGGCATTATTTTTGCAAGAAGGGTAATGGATGTAGGTGATGATAATCATATCTTAATTGATTCTGGGTTAGCACACTCTTTGCTAACATTGGATGATAAATACCACGATATAATCCATTATATAGGTGATTATCAGATTAAACATGGTCAAATAATTAAATTATATTCTGTATATCAAGAAAATAAATTTGGAAATAAAAATATACCAGTAAAAATGAAATGTTTACAGGTATAACTTGTTTTAACTTTTATTTGTTAGAAATTTAACAATCAAATCTTTATAAAAAATTATTTAATATGTATAGTTGTTATTACTTTCTTTACTTAAATTAAATTAAAATATAATATAACATATTTCTTTCATTGTGTTTGGGAAATCTGATGGGATTCTATACTAGTTAAGAAAAAAAATAGAATAGAGATGAATAAATAAATTTGTAATTTCTAATATACGGAACTTAATATATATTAGATTTTTATTTTAATTCTTCATTTAGCTTCTTAACCAAATCTTCTATTTTGATAGGTTTGTGTATAAAACATCCACTATATAATTCTGGAAATTCGGTCTTTAATGTATCAAAATATACTTCATACGCTGTAATAAAACAGGACTTTATTTCAGTGCCATAAGTTGCCTTTTTTCGTAATTCTTGATAAAATTCAAAGCCACTCATATGAGGCATTTTAACATCAATTAAAACTAAGTCATATAATTCTGGTTTAAAATAGGATAGTGCTTCCAAAGGATTTGAAAATGTATCAACTATAAATCCATGATATTCCAATCCCTCTTTGATGGTTAACAGAATATCCTTATTATCGTCTACAAACAAAATCCTATAGGATGGCTTTTTTTCAGTTGTTGTTTCTTTGGGTCGTGAAGTATTTTCTTCAGACTTTATTTCCTTATTATTGTTTTCCTCTGCCTGCAAGTATATCAATCTTCTTCTTCTACCAGGTATTTAAAGAGAAGTTCTTATAACTTGATTATTAAAGTCTAATCCAAGAAAAGAAATTAATTGATTACGTGCCGTCATCAGTGAAGCCAGAAATTCCGGTATAAAAAAATCGTTAAAGTAGAAATGAATTATAGTATTACATTCCCTAGTACTAAGTTATCATTTTCTTCGATCATCAATGGCTTACTATATTCTTATTACAATATCTTAATTCACATCCTCTTTATTCAATTGCAATCACCCAAATATGCCAAATAACCCACAGCTAAATTCTTTATTTATATAATGAATTTTGGGTTATTCTTTTGATCATTTCCATTATCTGTTAGATCATTGTTAATTAGTAGAATATTCTAATTTGGTTTTTCTCTCCTTCACAGATATCACTTAGTAAGGTCTTTTTTTATTATATGGTATTACTTTAAAGAATACCCTTTCTTTTTTTTGCACATATTGTAAATTTTGAAAAATAAAATTAATTCATAATAATAATCATTTGCAATTTTTTATATTGAAATTAGAGTGCATTTTAATAATAATAAATACTAATTGAAAATGTTAGATAAATTAACTGAGCTAAATGAAGAAATCTCCTGAATATTATCTTTAAAATAATAGAAAGCATTTTCTAAAACTTGAGAACCTAATTCCCATAACTTTCAATAAATAGTTAAATAAATAATAGGAGATATATAATTATAAAAAAACTTTTTCTTGTATTTTTAATCTATAAGTGTTAGGAAACCTAAACTTATATGTTCCAGATCTTAAAGCTTTTGTAAAGATTAATTGACATTTAACAGAAAAACGATTATGTAATAATAGAAAAATTTTTTAATTTTATTTTTTTCTTCATACAATGAAAGTTCACATCTCAAGTTCCTATAAGAGATAACATAAAACGTACAAGGATTTGATACCTCATAGTCTTCATATATTTAAATTTAGTCCATTTATGAGCAATAAAAAGTCTTATTAGAGATCCTGTTAAGCGCATAAAATTGTTAATAAAAGATTCTGTAAAAACATATTATGATGTTTTTTTAGAAACTGATTTATGTTTAAGCATTTCTTCCACAACTTGTTGCATATAATCCTGAACTTTATCTTCAGTGAAATTAACTTCGATACCTGTCTTTTCTTTTAATTTCTCTTCTTCTTGCTCCACTATTGTTTTAACAGCGTTCACAGCCTTTTGTAGTTGAGAGGTAACTTGGGCTTCACCTATACTACTAAATAAATTACTATTATTTTGTGTTAATGATCTTATTTTATTTCTAAGAACTATAGTATTGGAGAGAGAAATAGCAGATGAATAAATTCCAAAGCATAACAAATATACAGTTATCACTATAAAAGATAGAGCTGGTAGGCCATAGGGAGGATAAGCTGTAGCTATTACGGTTGTTTGATTTACAGTATATATCAAAATAAATCCAAATCCAGTAATAACTAATAATTTTTTTATTGGATTATCTACCTCCAATTTACTTGCTACTTTTAAAAATGAATATCCAAAAATAATTCCTCCTACAGTTGTGATAAGAGATTGAAAGATATAATAGAAAAATAGGTCTTCTTCATAGATAGATATTTCCATAATTCCAAAAGCATCAAGAGATGAAAGAAAATATATAATAAAAACAATAACAAGAGCAAAAAATAATTTAATCTTTTGAGTTTTATTTGAATAGTAAGATAATAATATAAAAGTGCCTATAAGCATCATAATATAAGAAGCAGTACGTAAAAAAATGTAAGAATTATTAATAATGTCAAAAATATTATTTTCAATTTCAGGATAAGTTATTTCTAAATTAGCATTAATAGAGGGGGGTTTAGCACTAATTAAAAAATTATCAGATAAAAATATGGTAAAAAAAGAGAGAAACAAAAAGATCAATCCCATACCATAAAATAATAATACATAAGAGTCTCGTTTAATTGAAAACCATATAATGAATTTAAGTCCAAGTGAGCCTAAAAAGAATGAGCCAACAAAACAGGATATATTATTTGCAATCAAGAGGTTTATTATAAGGTATTCATTAAAAATGATCATAGAACCAGTAACAAAAATTAAATTTGCTGTTAAAAGAAGACAACATATTTTAGTTATTTTCGATAGGTAGTACAAATATTTGGACTTTGATAAAAGTAATTTGTTTTCTTTTTCTGCAAATCTTTGTAAGTAAATTTGCCCTATTATTATAACGATAGTTATAAAATTAAATATAACAAAACTAAAAGATGATTTGACTTGTTCTGGAATAAATTCTGGACTTGTACACAGAGCAACATCAATAATTAGACAAACATTTATGATAATAAATATTGTTTTTTCTGGTCTCTTTAAATTAGAAAAAAAAGTTAAAAAGTTATTTTTTGCACCTAGCATTTGATTATTTCAATTAATCTTTTCTAGATATCATACCTGCTTCGGGTTCAGTAGCATTATCATCGCCAGTCATATTATCGGTATTAGGTGCTGTTATATTGTTTGTATCAATACCTGGGCTGGTGTCTTGAGCTATTACAGATACCCCGTTTAGATAGAGCAATACTGCCATGACAGTGATTAAGAGTAGTGATGTTAAAAGTATCTCTTTCACAGCTTTGTTATTTATATCTAGTTTAAATATTTTTTGGTTCAAAATTAGTTCTTTGAATATTCAAGCCTTATTAGAATATGTTATAAGAATTTATTTTATTATGTTTCAAATCAAAATACATTTAATTTTGAGTGAGATCATTAGATAACGGGGAGGTATGAATGAATTGGATTATTTATCAATTTTTTGTAGAATTCACTTGTAATATATCTATCTACCCCTAATATTATTATAATATAATTTTATGTTGCCGCGAGTCTTAAATACATGATATTTGTAACTAAAGATTAGATACTATTGAAAACTTTATATTTAACTTATTATATAAATATAAAATGACTTATTATTTATTAATTTTCTTTATACTTATTTTGAATATTTTTTTTCTCGGATATTCCTATCCGCAACCAAGCATAACAGATTCAGTTATACAAAATATTAATAATACATTAGGCACGAATTTCACTATGAATTCCACTAAAGGGTTGGATTTTAATGATATCATTAAGAATGCATTATCTTCATTTAATTTTAATGACTATGAAAGTGCAATTATGTGGTATAATAAAGCCTTAACTTTAAATCCGTTATCTATTGTAGCCATTAATGGAAAAGGCTTATCCTTCTCTGAATTGGGGAAACATCAGGAAGCTATCGAATTATATGATAAAGCATTACAAATAGATCCTAACAATAAACAAGTATTAAATAATAAAGGCTATACTTTAGATGAAGTAGGAAATCATCAGGAAGCTATCGAATTATATGATAAAGCATTACTAATAGATCCTAACAATAAACAAGTATTAAATAATAAAGGCTATTCTTTATACTTGCAAGGTAATTACATGCAAGCTCTCGAATTATATGATAAAGCATTAAAAACAGACCCGAAATTTCTTGATGCACTAGCCAATAAAGGTTCTGCATTTTACCGACTTGGTCAATATGAAAATGCATTAAAATGGTTAAATGAAGCCTTAAAGATAGATCCAGCTCTACTTGTGTCTATTTATTATAAAACCCGATCCTTGGAAGAACTTGGAGAATCGCATTTAGCAGCAGAGTATTTTAAAAATGCTTCAAAAATTTATTACCAGACTCTTATAAAAAAACCCTGATAGTTTGAATAAGAATATAACCCTTGTAATAAATATTATAATAATTTAATAACCAATTATCTTGTCATATCTTAACTAATAAAATTAGATTTTCCTACTAAATATTTTATAATTTCATGATATACAGTCGATTTTATGTCCAAATTTTTTTATTTAACTGTTCTCCTTATAATTTTTAAATTTGAACAGATTTTTTAATATTATTTATCCTATACTTTTTAAATTAATACTAATTTTTTGTTATCAAATATTTTGATTCACTATTATTGTCATTAGTCCAATGGGTAGGCAAATTTATTTCTTGTATTATTTTTAAACTATTTTTTTTTATGATTTCTCCCCACCCATAAAGCGTATTATCCTTTACAAATTTTCTTTGGTATGTACTTCCCAAAAATACAATACCAAATGATAAAAGGCTATTTTGCATAGTTGTTTGAATTAAGTTATCAACGAACATTTCTCCCATTTCCGGAAGACCTGACACAAAAAAAATTGGTTTAGCTAATTGAAGTTTGGCAAAATCGAAACTAGAAGCATCATCATTTACTATCTCGAAATTAATATTAGTTTGTTTGCATAGATTATTTTGTAATTCAGTTAAATTAGTATCTAACTCAATTCCTATGGATCTTGAATTAAGCAATGATCCACAATATGCTATTCTTCCATCTCCTGCACCAATATCGATTAGTTCAGTAAATCCTAACTGCTTTGATTTTAGGCAAAGCAGATAGGCAGATAACATCCAAGTTGGATAAAATGGTTGATAATTTGTATCATATTTTTTACTACTTAAGTAAAACTCATTTACATCTCCTTCATAAGACACAAAATTTAGATTATTAATTGAAATATTTGTTTTCTTAAAATAAATTGGATTATTTGAAAGAAATTGGTGAAGCTTTAGTAATATTTGTTTATCGATAGGAAAATAATCCGAAAATTCATATGGTAGTATTTCTGCTATTATATTTCTTGGTTTAAAGTTTTTAATATACACTCTTTTAGTTTCTAGAAAATTATCTAAAATTTTTGTAAACATTTTTTGGGTCTAATATTTATTTTCTTTTCTTTATTATTTAATATACAGATTCTGCAGATGGTCTTAACCCTCTTTTATAGGACGAATATTCACACTGAGTACATTTGTAAATCCTTTTACGTTTATATGTATATATGGTATCTTCAGTTTCAGTTATCTCATGTAAAGTTTTTTGCATACATCTATCACAAAATCTATTTTCCTGCATTTGTTTTACATAATATATCAAAAAGGGGAGTTATTAAAAAGATTCTCTGTATAGTTTATTTTTTTAGTTTAGTTTTTAATAAATCTGGGACTTCTCCTGGCCTTTTTGCTACTGGTACATTTGCCTTTGAATAGTTTGAAACTTTTGAATCTGCTGAACCGTAATTTCCATATACTATGGCGCCTGCATGACCCATTTTCTTTTCCTTTGGAGCAGCTCGACCTGCAACATACGCAACTACAGGTTTGGAAAAATTAGTTGAAACTATATATTCCGCTAGTTTTTCTTCTGCGTCACCACCTATTTCACCCACGACTACAACTGATTCAATATCTTCTCTTTCTTTTATGAGATCAAAGGCTTCAATAAGATTTGTTCCATTTATGGGATCTCCTCCTATTCCAAGACATAACCTTTGTCCATATCCTGAGTTAGATAACGTATAAGATACTTCATACATGAGGGTGCCACTTCTGGAAAAAACAACTGTTGAACCTTCACTAAATGGTTTAGCAGGCATAATCCCTACCTTCATTATCCCTGGTACTATGACTCCTGGAGTATTTGGTCCGATCATTCTGGCACCTTTTTTTTCAGCATATTGAAAAATTTTTATCGAATCTATGATAGGAACATGTTCCGGAACTGCGACTAGTAATTTTATTCCGTTATCTATCGCTTCTTTTGCTGCATTTAAAAAGAATGGTGCAGGAACAAAAATTCCAGAAATTTCTACAGGATTGTTCTTTACAGCTTCTAAAACTGTATTGAACACAGGGATATCCTCAAAGGATTGACTTCCTTTCCCGGGAGTGACCCCTGCCACAATATTTGTTCCATAGTCTTTCATTAATTTTGTATGGGTAGATCCAAAACTACCAGTTATTCCTTGAATTATGATAGGTTTTTTTTTATAATCTATATCATTTTCGTTACCAATTAGGATATCGAATAAATCAAATTTAGAACTCATTTTAATTCACTTTTTATTCAGTATTTGACAGCTGCATTTATTGCTTCTTCTACAGTGTTAAATAACCTCGCTTTACTATTTTTCAGCAATTCTCGAGCCTTTTCAGATTCGGCTCCTGTTATTCTTGCAAAAACTGGGATCTTTAAAGTACCGTCATTATATGCATTAAGAATTGCTTGTGCAACTAGATCCGTTCTTACTATTCCACCAAATAAATTGACAAGAATTACACGAATTTTATCTACTCTACTTATCACTTTTAACGCTTGGTATATTGATTCAGTCGTAGCTCTTCCTCCAAAATCTAAAAATGCTCCAGCCTTTCCTCCAGCATCCGTAACCATATCCAAAGTTGACATTACTAATCCTGCCCCATTACCTATGATTGCTATGTCACCATCCAGCTCCACAAATGAAAATCCATTATTTTTTGCATGGGCTTCTAAATCTGACAATTCTTCATACTTTTTTATGTCCTCATGTCTGAATAAAGCATTATCATCTATTATCACTTTAGCATCCAATGCAACAAATTTCCCATGATTTACCATGGCTAAGGGATTGATTTCTGCCAATTCAGCTTCTTTCTCATAAATGAGTTTTGATAACTTTTGAATTAATTCCACAAAAGCATTTTTTTCAGAATTTTTAAGGTTAATTTTCTCTGCAACTTTATATGCTAATTCTGAAGGGACTCCATTAAGATCTGGAATATCAAATATAACCTTTTTATCTACACTTTCAATTTCTATGCCTCCTTGAGAAGAAGCGATAATTGAATAACATCTTTTAGTTCTATTGAGATATAAAGATACATAAAACTCTCTTTTTATATCAGCCATTTCTTCAAGGAGAATTGTCTTAGGTTTTTCTCCATATACTTCCTTATTGATTAGTTCATCGAATTTTTCTACAAGCTCTTTTTCATTTTTACATTTTAAAATTGCTCCAGCCTTTCCTCTCCCTCCTACTGTTAATTGTGATTTTAATACAAATGGAAAGCCAATTCTTTCAGATCCTTGTTTAGCTTCTTCAAGATTTTTTGCCAAATATGATTTTGGCACGTTGATCCCATAATGATTAAAAAGTTCCTTTCCTTGATATTCTAATAATTTCATTTTTTACAAGGAAAATATTTTTACGAGCCTTTATATTCTTATTTTTTACCTACTACCAATTCTAATATTCTTGTGCTTTCATCAATTATCTTTAATGTTCTAGGTAATCTTGTGGGATATTGTATTACGAACGGTAAATTTTGAATATTTTTTAGAATCCTATCTTGTATTTTTCCATTTTTGATGTTTACTCATATTCATAAATTTTGGGATGTGAGGGATTTTTATAAATTACTTTTCTTATAATTTACACAAATGTAAAGGAGCCATAGTCAATTTATTTTGAACTATTAAAAAAACAACGAACATTATAAAATCATGGGCTGTTTACTTAGGAAATATCTATTTGTGAAGGTCTTAACTTAATAAGGAATGTTAGTCAAATCTATCAAAAATACCATATCCACAATTGTAGTTATGTATTCTTTGTATTTGAATAGTCATGGTTTGGTTTGAGTTTAATAAATACATCCATTGTGAAAGAAGGTATCTTTCTGTTTGTATATGGCTATAGAGAATTAGTTCTTATCAAATTTACATAAAGACAAGAGTAGCTGCATCAATAATAGATGAAACCGTCATTCAAATTGGACATCAGCATTATTGATTATGGATTACAATTGGATAGGCTCACAAATCTGTAAATACTCTACAGTTCTGAACAAGGAAACATTTTGTATGAGATAATTTCACGATCATTAGTGCAAAAATATGGAAAACATATCGTATAGACTGATGGTGGTACGTAGTATCCTCAAGCATTTAATTTTCTAGATTTGAAACATAGATTGTATTCACTATGATAAAAAAAGTTTAATAGAAAAGGGAATGTTATACTTTAAGAATAGAAAGAACTTTGAAGATAACTAAATTTGTAGTAACAAAAATAAGAATTGTGATTTAGATCATTTAACAATTACCTTAGACTGTACTTTTATGCATATAATAGTACCGTTACAATAACCAAAATTCTGTTTCTGCTAAAAGAGGAGATCAATTACTCTTAAATTAAGAGCAACTAAAATGTATACCAACAGTAGTAACAAAACAGGTATACCGAAATATTTAAAGTTTGGATAATAATTTGATGGATAATACAAAGTATAATATATAATATACTGACAGGTTGGTGCCATTTCTATATCTAGTTTTACACACGTTAGGGGTATGACTATTACATGGTCGAATAAGACTCGCGAGTTTCGATGATTAGTATCTATTTATATTTAAAAGGAAGAAAATTGAATGCAACTTAATGTGTATACGAAGCTGGATACAATTCTTTTGTTTCAATGAATATTAATACTATAACAGATAATAATGATTTTGAGTTAAAGAAAGGCATTAATCCCTTAACTCGAGAGCCTAAAATTTATACAGTTTTAAAATGGAGGAAAATATAATTTGACACAATATACATAACTTTTGTTTAATATGAATTTCAAAGAAGTTTAATGTGTCATTACTTTATCCGATCTAACGAAAAAAGACTGGATTCAAATAAAGAAGAATTGCTTAAATTTAGTACTACTTCATTTAATAACATTTTTTGATAAGTATTCAAGAATTTAATATTATTTCCTTAATTAATTATCAATGATGTAAAATTTAATTACTGTTAATATATCGAAAGTTTATATGGATTTAGAATCAAAGTTATCACTTATAACTTCTGAACCAACAGAAGAAATTGTTACAATGAATGAATTAAAGAATCTATTACAGACTATTTCAAAACCTAAACACTATATCGGTTTAGAAATTTCAGGTAAACTCCACCTGGGTAGTCTTATTTTACCAGGCTTTAAGATAAATGATTTAATAAAAGCGAATTTTAATACTACAGTTTTTTTGGCTGATTGGCATACTTTTATCAATAATAAATTAGAGGGAAATTGGAATAAAATAAATGAAATAGCTAAATATTATTCTGAAGCCTTCAAATTTTTTTGTCCTGGCGTAAATATCATTCTTGGAAGTCAACTTTATAATGAATATGAAGAATATTGGAAAAATTTTATGCAATTTTGCAAACAAATTACTTTAGCAAGAACTATGAGATCCTTGACAATTATGGGGAGAAATACAAACGAAAACCTTGACTTTTCTCAATTTCTATATCCTGCTATGCAGTCAACAGATATCCATGCCCTTAATTTAGACCTTGTACATTCGGGTACAGATCAAAGAAAAATCCATATGCTTATGAGAGAAGTTTTCCCAAAATTGAAATGGAAAGTTCCAGTCAGTTTACATCATCACTTACTTCCTGGCCTCACTGAACCTGTCAAGTTAGGATTAACAGAGGATAGTTCAGAAGATTTAAGAATTTCCAGCAAAATGAGTAAAAGTAAGCCAATGAGTGGAATCTTTATTCATGATGATGACAAAACAATAGAAACGAAAATTAAGAAATCATTTTGTCCTTTAGGTTTCTCAGAAAATAATCCCATTCTTGAAATTATCAGATATGTTATACTGCATAGTTTCAAAGAATTTATAATTGAGCGTCCTTCAAAATATGGAGGAACTATCTCTTATGATAATTATTCCCAGTTAAAAGAAGATTATGATAAACAAAAAATTCATCCTCAAGACATTAAACAATCCACTTCATTATATCTGTGCAAACTGATCGCACCAATTAGAAATCATTTTAAGAACAATGAACCTTTATTGTAAAATGTTTTAACAAGCTAATTAAGTAGGAGACTAAATTATCCTTATTTTTACTTCTCTTTTACTAATTGGTATTTCGATCTATATCCTCTTGGATTGATCATCATATTATTGTAGTTATATGTAGATGAGTTTCCTATAATTATAGTAGTTATCATTCCAATAATTTCACTATGATTTAACATATCATCTAAATTAGTTAATACTATCTCTTGGCTATCGCGATAGGCTCCTTTTATTATTGCAACAGGAGTATTTGGTTTCCTATATTTTAATAAAATATCTCTCGTATCCTTTAGTTGATGAATTCTTTTTTTGCTTGCTGGATTATAGATTACAGTAACATAATCCCCAATTGCCGCTGCTTCCACTCTTTTAACTATCATTTCCCACGGTACCAATAGATCACTCATACTAACTACTGCAAAATCAGTCATTAATGGAGAACCAACCAAGGCCCCACACGAATTTAATGAAGAAACACCAGGTACACATTCAACATACATTCCACTTTCTTTATTCCATCCTTTCTCTGCTAAAATTTCATAAATTAAACCTATCATTCCATAGATGCCTGGATCACCAGAGGAAACTAGTGAAACTATTTTTCCATCTTCAGCAAATTCTATTGCTTGATTAGCTCTGTCTACCTCTTGTGTCATAGCGTATCGATATATCTCCTTTCCTTCAATTAAATCCTCTACAAGCGAAACATAAGTGTCATATCCAACTATGATTTCACTCTCTTCAATTACATGCTTTGCTCTAAATGTCATATGATCATGATTACCTGGTCCAACACCTACCACATACAATTTTCCTTTTGACAACTTGTATATACTGGTAAAGACAAAATTTATCTTTTTGCTGCTATATCATAT
>JAATVK010000063.1 GCA_014523485.1 Nitrososphaerales archaeon TH5894 | reverse complement strand
CATTTAACATTTATAAATTCCTGATGAAGCACATTAACTGCTTCCTCACAATTTTTGTCATCAATGACAAATGCAAGATTAAGTTCCGAAGATCCTTGTGTTATCATTATTACATTAATATTTCTTTTCGCTACTGCTCCAAAGGTTTTAGCTGCGACTCCTTTAATTCCTCTCATACCTGATCCAACTACTGCAATAACTGCAACGTTTTCGCTAACCTCTATTCTCTTAATTAATCTTCCCAAGAAATTTAACTCTAGCGTCATAATAGCTTTATCCACATCTTGTTTTTTTACTACAATGGTAATACTGGATTCGGAAGGAGTTTGTGAAATCATCATAATATTGACTTGATTCTTTGCTAAAGCGTCAAAAATTTTTGCGGCCGTCCCTGGAGTACCTATTAATCCTCCTCCACTTACATCTATAAGGGCGGTGTTTCTAATCACAGTTATTGATTTTACAGTTTTATTATAAATAAGAGTCGGCATTTGAGTAATTAATGTACCTGGGTGATCAATATTGTTTCCATTTCTTATTCTCACTGAAATTTTCGAATCCATTACAGGCTCTAGTGCACGTGGATGCATATACTTTGAACCAAACATAGATAACTCTAATGCTTCTGAAAATGAAACCTCTTCAAGAACTAGAGCGTTTTTAACAATTTTTGTATCAGCGGTCATCAATCCATCTACATCTCCCCATAGCCAAACTTCATTCGCATTTATACTTGCAGCAATTATAGTTGCAGAGTAGTCAGATCCACCTCTCCCAATCGTAGTTATATTCCCATTCTGATCACAACCGATAAAACCTGTAATAACTGGAATAATGTTTTGTTGTAATAGTGGTTCAATTTTATGATGGACTCTAAGTTTAGTTGTGTCCATTAATGGCTTAGCCTCACCAAAGTTAGAGTCAGTTAAAATCCCTACTTCCTTTCCATTCAAAAATACGGAATTTATGCCAATGGTTTTTAAGGCAAATGAAACTATAGGAGTTGATAATCGTTCCCCAAAAGAAAAAAGATAATCCCTCGATTTAGGAGTTACATCTCCTAGAATAGAAATGCCTAGTAAAACATCTCTGAATTCATTTAATAAATCCTTAAGCAAATGTAATAGCTTATTTTTGTCTTTCTTATTACGTATAACCTTCTCCACTAGATTAATGTGAACATTTTCTATATTTTTAAAAAACGAATCGAGTGAATGCCTATTAATTTGTTTAATTTCATCACATAATGCTGATATTTTATCTGTAATTCCATCTAGAGCTGAAACTACAACTACAATTTCAAAGTCTAAAGAATAATATGATTTAATAATGTTTATAACATTAAGGAGCTTTTTTTCGTTATCCAATAATGATCCTCCGAATTTCATAACGATGCGCATATATCTGGAGAGTAATCGGTTTTCCTAGATTAATGCTTCGCTATGACCCGTAAAAAACTCCAAAAAATAAAACAATTTATTATTCTTTTTATTATTATTAATCTTGGATCCTTGGAGCTAGATAAAAGTGAATTCTTCCCAGATTTGCAACAGTAAATTCTAATCTTAATGGCATTTTACTAGAATATTCAGCAATTACTGATCCTCCAACTCCACTTATTGCCTTGGTTATCTTAATTAAATAATCAATACTATATGTTCCTAGACTATCTTCACTTGATATTAACTCTTCTAAACCTTCACTGTTTGGCTCTAAAAATATATCTGCTTCACCTGAGTCACCTCTGCCCAAAAACCTTATACTATCTGATTTGCAATCAATAGTTATATATTCTGATAGAACTTGAATATCTGATAATATTTTATCAAATGCAGAGGATGTTAAGATTATTTTTGAATTGAAATTTAATTTAGGTAGAGGAGTAGAACTAGAAGCGCTTTCTATTAATCTCATTTTATATTCTTTTTTATATCCATTTTGTATTTTCAGAATCAACATACTTTCCTTGTTTATAGATAATTCTATCGAATCCCTTTTCTCGGATCTCTTTATTAATTTTGAAAATTCATCGATTCTCACACCAAACTTAACTAATGAATCACATTCGTATTTTTCAAATGAAGCATGAGGCCAATAAATATCAATTAATGCGACATGAGAAGGATCCATTCCTCTAAAGGATATACCCTCTACTGATGCTTCAAAAGTTGCTTCATCTACAAGTGTAGATATTGCAGATGTAATAGCTTTCCATTCATCTGGAGTTTTTGTCTTAGCTAAAAAAGTCAAAGTGATACAATGTTCTGGCTAACGTTGGACAATTTTAAATCTTACTATTAAAACATCAAAACATACATGGAAATGTACAAACGATTTAGGAATAGTTTCTCCATGTGTGACTACATTTCGTGCACCGGTAGAATTGGGTTGTTGCTTCGTCAGCAGACCTTGTTTGAAGCATCCACCAGACTGCCAAATTATTATTGCATTTTGGACAATCGATATTAATAGTAGGAAGAGCCTGGGTTGTATTTTCACCATCCAATATTCTTAATGCACTTTGTTCTTGTGTTGTTATGTTACCAACATTAACTGTAACAGTAGATTTTTGTTCAGAACTAGTAAATCCACATTTAGGACAAGCGACTTGATTTTCCTCAAATTTCAATCGCATTCTTGTTTCACAATTTGGGCAGAATTTCAAGTTAGACCACCTTTTGTTGGGACGATTCAATTAAATGTGAAAGATCTTTAGAAAACTCATCCGCAGATTTGACTGACTTTTCTAGAATATCCATTGGATTAGCTTTGCTATTTATTCTCATTAGGTATTCTTTGATCAATGGATGTTTCATTACAATGCCGGCAAATTCTATATCTTGTTGGTTTAAAATATGATGTTGGATTATGTACATAATAGAGATATCTTCATCTTTTAACTTGAGTTCTATCTCATTACTAGAATAGTTAATAATTTCTGCTTGCATTAAATAGTCAAGTACATATTTAGGATATAAATCATACCACATGGTAAATAATCAGTGAGTGAACAAATAAATTCAATAGATAACATTGTTTTAACCAATATAACCAGTAAAACTAATTCAAGGGAACTGGTATCATTTAGTTTAAGTTTAAAAATAAGTGGAAAAATTAGGGAATTATTTAAACAATCCTTATGGGAAAAAGCATATAATAAATTTGATAACACATTTCGAATAACAATAAACGTAGACTTGAAATCAAAAAACAAAGTTATATACTCAGTTAAATTTGTTAGAAAAGCTGTTTTTTTTTGGACAAGGAATCCTAAAATTCATCATAGGATATGGATTTTTATCATTAAAGATGACACCCCTTTTTATCCTGAATCAGAGGAGGAAGCTAAATCTTTGTTATTTGACATAGATAAAGTTATTGAATTAGAATTTTCCACAATTAGCAACAAAGTATCTACACTCTATGCAAATGTAATCGTTTCTTGGGGAAAACATAACTTTACTGAATCAACAAAACTGATTGGAAAATCTAATGAGGAAAAAATACAACTAATCCATTCTTAATACTGGTTGGATTCACTTTGATTTTATAAAATAATAGTAATTTTTAAAAATACTAATCAACAATTATTAAGTATGGCAAAATTCGACGGAATAAAAGGACAAGAGTTACTGGATATCGAGATAACAGGAAATGAGTTGACTTTTATCTTTAAAGATAATCGCTTTCTATTTGTTAAAAACGAGCAAGATAAAATAATTTGTGATTCATTACCAGAGTAAGTCTTCCTCATACCTAATTTTATATTTCTAATTAAACTTCAATTAAACGATTTTAATGAAATTTTTTAACAATTCGATCTGGATCAACATACACTTAGACATCCATAATATACTTGAAAGAAATTTAGATTTTGGTTTTTAAGCCATATGCTTATATCAGTACCGATTAAGATATCATTCTTAATACCGATCTTCAATGATAAGGTTAAAAATCGACTATTATAATTGTGAATAGTATTTGAAATAATAATTACTTGACAGTCTGATCATACAAATTTGAGCCTTCCCACTACCAACAATATCTAAAACATAATGAATTTAAAATATTAAAACGAGCTAATTATGTTGAATATTAGAACCTCCAAATTAAAACATGATGATTATATTGGAAAATACGTTTCTATCAGAGGGTGGATTCATAGAATCAGAAAGCAAAAAGAAAATACATTTTTATTAATTCGAGATGATCGAGGAGGTATTATACAATGTATTATTGATTCCTCAAAAACAAATAATTTAACTATAGAGTCTTCTGTTGAAATTTTTGGGATTCTTCACAAAGACAAACGAGCACCAGAAGGAGGTTATGAATTAAAAGCGGATGAAATTAAAATTTTTAGCATTTCTAAAAATGATTATCCAATTGGGGAATATCAAAGCCTTGATCTTCTTTTAGATAAACGGCATCTTGCTATAAGAACTCGACGTATGATTATGGTTTCTAAAATTCGTTCCTCCCTTCTCTACTTTGCAAGAAAATGGTTTACTGATAATGACTGGATTGAGGTAACCTCTCCAGTAATAGTAAAGAGCTCAGTAGAGGGAGGTTCTACATTATTCAATATAAAATATTTTGATGATAATGCATATCTTTCTCAAAGTGCACAATTGTATTTAGAAGCTATGATCTTTTCGCTTGGACCAGTATGGTCTATTACTCCTTCGTTCCGAGCTGAGAAATCTAGAACGGTTAGACACTTAACCGAATTTCTTCATTTAGAAGCTGAGGCCCCATGGGTATCTTTACAGGATCTTATAAAATTTCAAGAAGAACTAGTATCATATGTTATTCAAAATATTTTGAAAAGGAATAAAGAAGAATTTGAATTTTTGAAAAGGAATATATCAGACTTGGAGAAAATTTCACCTCCTTTTGAGAGAATCACTTATGAAAAGGCAATAGATAAACTACGAAATGAAGATCTCTTAATAGTCGATAAAGAGTCATCCAGAAAAATTGAATATGGTGATGACCTTAGTATAGAATCCGAAAGAATCCTCACCCAAAATTCATCTAAACCATTATTTGTTATTGGTTATCCATTGAAAATAAAACCATTTTATGTAAAAGAAGAAATCTCGAAGGAAGGAATAGGGATTGCAGCAGATTTACTTGCTCCAAATGGTTTTGGTGAAATCACATCCGGAGGTTTAAGAGAAGATAATCTCCAAAAATTGGAAAAGAGAATGGTTTTGGAAGGGTTACAAAAAAGTGATTATGATTGGTATCTGGATTTACGGAGATATGGCTCGGTACCTCATGGGGGGTTTGGATTGGGAATAGAAAGATTAATGAGATGGATTCTAAACATTCCTGACATAAAAGATACCTTGCCCTTCCCTAGAACTCTTAGAAGAATATATCCATAATGTTTTGTTTTTTTTAAATACTTTTACCCTTCTAGTATTAATTTGGATTTTAAATTATTCAAGTTTAAATCTTTGAAGAGAACTATAATATAATAAAATGCCTAATAACATTCCTGAAAAAACTGAATCATTATTTTTTGAATTAGCTGGAGATTTAAGGCTTTCTATGTTATTAAACCTATCTAAACACAAGTATAGATTATCTCAATTGTCAACGGAATTAGATGCTACTATGCAGGAAGCACATAGAAACATAATCCGCTTAGTCGAGTCTGGATTGGTTTATAAAGATGGAGAAGGCGATTTAGGATTGACATCTTATGGTAAAGCTATTGTTTTTTTAATTCCTGGATATGAATTTCTTTTACATAATAAACAATATTTTATTGAACATTCAATCGAAGAATTGCCATTAAAATTTATTCAAAGAATTGGTTCTTTACAAAATAGTGAAATTGTATTGGGTGTAATGGCAAATCTACAACGTTGGAAGACACTTTACTGGAACTCCAAAGTCTATATCAGAGAAATTATGTCTCAAGTTCCATTAGATTTGATTGAAACAGTAAGTAATAAAATTGAGACCGGTATTAAATTTTCATACATTTTTTCTAAAGATACGATTATTCCTAAAGGAAGAGGAGAATTATTACAAAAAATAGGCTGGGTGAATCTAATTTCTAAAGGTATGGTAGAAAGAAAGATGATTAATAAGGTTACTATAATGACAATATTCAATGAGCAAGAAGCATGTCTGCTATTTCCAAATCTAAAAGGTGAACCAGATTTGAATATTATGTTCTATAGTAGGGATCAAAATTTTCATGATTGGTGTAAGGATTTTTTTGATTATCAGTGGGAGTTGGCTGGTCCTTTTGATGATAAAAAATTGAGTGAAACTTAGATATCCCCTTTACTTTTTTAAAGGCATGTTTTTATATATCATTTTATTATAAAATGTAATGCCTGGCGCTTTTGTTCTTTTAAATACTGAGTTGGGAAGTGAAGATTCTATAGTAAAAGAACTTAAAAACTTAGAAGGAGTTAAAGAAGTTTTTCAAGTCTATGGTGTATATGATATTATTGCAAAAGTAGAATCTGATACAATGGATAAGGTTAAAGAAATTATTACATGGAAGTTAAGAAAATTACCAGGAGTTAAATCTACACTAACTATGATTGTAATGGAGTAAAATTATTTCGATCTATCGCTAGCGAATTGTATAATTGATATAATTTAAAAAGAACTTAATATAGTGAACTATATAATGGGATTTTCTGATATTTTAAAAAGGAAAAAAGATAATGAAGATAGTAGGATGAAATGTAAATATTGCAATATTGTTTTCCAAGACAAAGAGCATCTTTCCCGACATAATAGAAAGGCGCATGGAAAGAAAGATGATTTTTTACCAAGTAGTAATCCTTTTCAGGTTTAACACTCGGCGCTTGGATCCATTATAGTAAATGTTTCCTATTCATGATGATACCCCTCGTCTTCATGGACGACCTTATGTAAACTACTCACTTATAGCCTTAAATGTTATAATATTTATCTGGGAGGTATCAAGAACAAATTTTTTTAGAAACGAGTTAATAGTCAATGAAATCTTTTTTACTTATGGTACTGTCCCAGATCTTGTCTTTCAGGGTGACTTTTTTGCTATAGTTACCTCTATGTTTCTCCACGGAGGAGTTGCTCATATAATAGGAAATATGGTCTTTCTATATATTTTTGGTGACAATATTGAGGATAGATTTGGACACTTCAAGTATCTTATTTTGTATCTGTTCTGGGGAATAGCCGCTGGAATAATTCATAGTTTTTATGCAGTTTCAGTGGGCGGCGGTGATATTCCCGCAGTAGGTGCGTCAGGGGCAATATCAGGAGTTTTAGGAGCTTATTTAATACTTTTTCCTAGGGCGAAAATATTTACAATTATTATAGCTTTTTTTGTTACAACTATTCGAATTCCGGCTCTAGCTTACATACCTATCTGGTTTATTCTACAAGTAGTATTCAGTATTTTGAATCCGGAAGGTGGAGTAGCATATTTAGCTCATATCGGAGGTTTTGTAGTCGGTGCTGGCGTTAGTTACCTAACAAAGTCATTTTTTCCTTCGTTTTTTCAAGGACATATTGATGGTGGTTCTAATTATCTAAAAAAATCTAGGGGCTATTCTAGACGAATGTATCAGGATAATCCTAGACATTCAATCTCTCAACCAGATATTATCGAGGGTGATAATTATTACGAAATTTTAGTAGAGCTAAAAGGTTTGAGAAATATCCATAATTTACGAGCTATGTATGAACCAGGTACACATAGTTTACAAATTTTTTCGGAGGGATCGCTTAACCCTATTGTGTCTATTCCACTAAGAGAAGAAATGCGCATATCTATAATTCAGGATGTTTCATACATAAATGGAATTCTTAGAGTCAGAATGTTAAAAAGTTAACGATAATTCTGTATTAATTAGCCATCAACTAAAATATTTCTATATTGGAACAAAGATTTATAATATATTTTTTCTTCTGTTATTATAATGTCTGAACAGCCCCAATCAAGGGGAGATGATAGAATTTCTCGTAGAGATTTTTTAAAGTTATTGGCAGCAGCCGGTACTGTGTTGACATTTACCCCTTTCGTTGACTGGGGTAAGTTTTTGCCTAATCCAAGTGGTTCAACAACTGAAAAATCGAAAGTTGAATTACCTGATGGTTCTCAAGCTAATGTAAAAACCTTTAAGGTTAATCACTCAGAAGCTATTATATACCCCATATCTGAAGATCCCGCTCTCAATAAAGAAGCATTTAGAACTTGGCAATTCATACGTCTTCCAGTTGAATTGGGGGGAGATAAGAATGATGCTTCAGCCTTTCGTGCCTTTAGCATGGTTTGTTTACATCTTTGGTGCCTATGGAAGTATTGGCCTGGTGAAGGAAGAAAGAGGGGTGAATGTCCATGTCATGGAAGTTTGTATGATCCTGCTACAGGACAGGCCTTTGCAGGACCTGCCGCCCTTCAATCTCCGCCTTCAAATGTACTTCCAAAGCTTGATTTGGAAGTAGATAAAGATGGCTATTTATGGATATTACCTCCTAATTGGACTGTAAACGGAAATGGGATAGTGGGATATGGCCGCTTCATTGCATAAAGAAAATAGTCTAGTTCGACTCTTCCGGTGGATCTATGCCGGAGTTGATAGAACAATCTTCATGGGTTTAAAATTCACCTTTCCTACTCGGTTTGTTAGCCCGTTGGGCTTTCTAGGAATGCTCACTTTTGTACTCTTCATAATTCTTGGTATATCTGGTGCTCTTCTTATGTTATGGTATGAACCAATTCTTGATAGAGCTTGGGATAGCGTTGAAAATATAAATGATACTCTACCATATGGTTTCCACCTCAGGAATATTCACTACCATGCATCTAACGCTATGGTTATGATGGCAATTCTCCATATGTATTATCAGTATTTTAGTGGTAGATATAAAATTAGAAATGAAATACTTTGGGTCACTGGAATTCTTATAGGAGTACTTACAATTTTAGAAGCTTTTACAGGGTATGATATTATTTTTAGTGAAAGAGCAGAACTGGCTATATCTATAGCTGCTTCACTTACTAATTCAATACCTATTATAGGACCTGATATGCGAGATGCATTCTTTGGGTCGGGATTTCATGATTTTGTATTACGCTTTTATGCATTTCATGTATTTTTACTTCCAATTGCATTGGTAGGTTTGATGACTGTTCATTTTCCCCGCTTTCTTGTTTTTGATGTTCCAATGGTTATGGCTATCACCGGAGCGATAATGATTACAGGAGGAGTCTTCCCCGTTGATATGGGTTTAAAGTTTGATCCCAATGTACCACCAGGAATTACTGTACCAGAATGGTATCTTACCGGGCTATATGCTTTTCTTAGATCTCAGTACGATAAATTTGTTACAGGTGTTGCTTGGCCGGGTCTTTTCATTTTTACGTTACTTATCATTCCTTTCATAGATCGATATAAAAAATTTTCTTGGAAGGATAGGCCACTTATAACTGCAATAGGAATAACTAGCATTGCTCAAATTATAGTAACTACGTATTGGGGTTTCTACATCGATCCAGATCGAACAAAATCTCTCTTAGACAGATTGGTAATCGATCCAATTTTCCTTTATAGTGTCATGATCCTACTAGTACCATTATCATTTGGATTTACATATCTTATGATAAAATTAGCTAAAAATGCGGAAGCTAATGCAAAACGTCAGCCCAAACCAAAGGAAAGTGTAATAAGTTTACCGGAAAAATGGATATATTTTGTATTGATAGCGTTAATAGGATTTCAAATATATCTAAATATTGCAGCATATTATGCTCTACTTAATGGCATGAAAAATATTTCATTGTTCATTATTGGTATTATTATGCTAGTTTTTGCAGGGATGTTCCATATTTATAGACATGGACGATCAAATGCTGAAAATCCCCCACCACCCTCCATACCACAGACTGAAAGGATTAAGGCTTTACAAAATACAAAAAGATCTTTAGAATCTGATAATGTTAAACCAGGATTAGAGGCATCGGATAACTCCCTAGACCAACGAAAGAGCAATGGAATTTTTGATAAAGTTCTCAACGTTGCACGAAAAAATAAGAATTCATTTGAAAAAATGTGGAGTAAAGATCAGTAATAATGCAAAAATAAAAAATTTAAATTAACGAAACTATGTAGTATATTATACTAGTATGGAGAGATCACAACAGTTTAGTAGCATAGGAGGTATAACGATAATATTTTTCATCATAACAATAGCTATTAGCTTTGCATTCTATCAGTTCGTATTTCTCAAAGAATTAAATCTCAAGCCTTCTATTCCAGAAGAAGTTGCAAATCCCTCACAGTCTTTAATGGTAAACATAGCAGAAGGTGCTAGTCTTCCAACTAATCCTCAATTCTATGAACCATCTCAAGGCAGAGCAACGTTAGCTATTGATAATAAAGTAGTTTGGAAAAATCTAGATACGACTCCTCATACGGTAACCACAGATAATGATTATGAAGATCCTTTGTCTGGAAAATTTGACTCAATGGATACAATAGGACTAGTTCCAGCTGGAGGCACCTTTGAATTTGTATTTACAGAAGATGGAGAATATCCCTATCATTGTGAACCACATCCCTGGATGACTGGGATTGTCACAGTAGTTAAGAATTATTCATAAAATCTTTTTACCTTTTTTTAATAATTTTTAGAATCAAAATATCGTTTGCGACTTCTTTATGTTCTTGGATTATAGAAATTCTAAATTTAGCTTTAGAAAAGTCGTTTTTAGTTGGTACATGTTGTGTAATTGCAATAAAATCAATTACCCTTTTTTCCTCCAAGTCTTTTTTATAGATCGAAAGTCGTGCATAGGGATGACTAATTTTTTTGCCGTTTAATTCGATATACTTACAAAAATCACTCGAATTTTCAATTTGTGAATTTATTACTATAGTATCGAACCTTCCATTATAATTCAATTCAATTTTTCCATGAATTTCTTGATTAGGATGAATTTCATTTTCTTCGAAAGTAAGAGATAATTCTTTCTTTTCTTGCATAGATAATAAAATCATTCTTTATAATATTTGTATATATTTATTAAGCCTAATACAATGCATTATTAAAGAATATCTATAGAAAAATTTTTTAAGGTTATAAGTAAAAATCTTTAAATTTGCTAAAGCTTTTTTCTGTTGTGAAGGGCTCGTAGCTCAGCATGGATAGAGCGCCTGCCTTCTATTCAGTTTAAGAAGAAAGCCGGAAGTCGAGGGATCGAAGCCCTCCGGGCCCGCTTTG
>JAATVK010000062.1 GCA_014523485.1 Nitrososphaerales archaeon TH5894 | reverse complement strand
CTATTTGTATTATTTATCAATTCTATTGACTTGTTAAATGTATGTCCTGTATTGGTGCTACTTTTAAACATAATAATGCCATTTGTATTATTATTTTTTTTGTCTGTATCTTGCCAAATAACATATACATTTTCATTAAAAGCAGAAATTTCTTGATTTTCAGAATCTTTTGAATTATTGCTTAGATTGATTGGATTACTAAATGTTTTACCATTGTCTAAACTTTTTGTAAACATGATTTCTTTATTATTAGAATTGGTAGTTTCTGCCCAGACAATAAAAATACCATTTTTAGATACCGCAATCTGAGGACGTTCTGAAAACTCAGTATTATTACTCAAATTGATTGGCATACCAAATGTTTTGCCTTTATCTTCACTTTTTATAAACAAGATATCATAATTATGCTTGGGCAAATTTTTACTAACAGATTCTTGCCATACGACATATACATTATTATCAAAGGCTTCTACCTGTCCATAGATTGAATCTTCTTTATTATTTGTTAAATTAGTTATATGGGAATGAGGATAATTACCTATTCTTGAATTATTATCTTGTGTAAATTTTTCTAATAGTGTCTTTTGAAAAAAGTCGTTAGCATTATTTGTTTCATCAATTGCATTGATCTCATAAGAATAAAATATTGAACTAAAAAAATAAATAAATAGGATAGAATTCAATATAGTTAAAATATTATTATTTGAAAAAATATTGAGAATTCTAAGGTATAACGATGATTTAATCATTATTAGTGATTATTAACTATAATCAAATATATTTCAACATATCGTAAGTCAGAAGCCTTCAAAGATTAATAGATTAAATCATTTGCATAAGAGAAATTATAAAAAAGTATTTATCATTTATTACTTGAATTAGTTTTTTTGATAATTAATTGTTTATATATCTCTGAGTAAAAGAAAATTATTTATTATCTTTCATTTAGACTCATATATATATTTTTTACAAGATCATTTGGTTTTATAAAACTATGGTCATAGTAAATAGCATCATATTTTGATGTTGGTTTAGTTTGGATTATCTCAGCTAGTGATTTGCCTTTTTGTATCATTTCATTTATGTTGTTACGGATATCTACTAACATATCCAAATAAGCTTTTACTTTAGTTTGGTTAGATATTCCTGAATGACCTCCGACTACTTTTGTTTCTTTATTAATCATTAAAAGTATTTTTTGTAATGATGAAATCAGGCCATCAACTGCACCTCCACTTGATAAGTCCATAAATGGATAAGATCTATCACTGAAATCATCACCAACATGAATTATATTATTATTTGTAAAAAAAACTGTCGAATCACCGTCTGTGTGACCACTACCTAAGTATGTTATTTTAATCTCTTCATTATTTTGGTATAAAGTCATATTTTCAGAAAATGTTATAATTGGTAATCCCTTTTCAGATAACGCCGGAATAGTTTGATTAATAAATTCAAAGAATTGGTCACTATTAAGACGTTTCCTAACATTATCATGTGAAATGATTATTGCTCCTCCCTCTCCAAGTTTTTCATTGCCTCCTGTATGGTCTGGATGCAAATGAGTATTGATCACAAATTTTATTGGTTTGTCAGTCAAATTAGCAATTACAGACTTGATTCTTTCAGTAACTGGAGCATACTGATCATCTACCAGAATTACTCCATCATCTCCAATAGAAAGGATTACATTTCCACCAGAACCATAAATGACATATATTTCAACAGACAATTTAGTAGTATTGATTTCCAGATGTGAAGCATCTATTGGTTCTAAATTTGGAAACGAGACGATTGCATTAAGGCTTCCAAAAAGTATCAATAATGAATATAAAGTTAGATTATTTCTGGCATTTTTTATATAAAATAAAATTTTTAGTTTAGTTAAGATCAATTTACTTAGTATAAATTTAAAGTCATCTATTAAGATTAAGTAAAACGATCATAATTAAATAAATAAACTAGAGTCAAAAATACTTCTCAACCCGATGGAGAAATTGCAAAACTTTTGGGAAATCTGTCGATTTCATAATCCTTACTTGGTATTTTATATTATTTATTAATATTTATGTCACAAAAAAATATCGAAATAAAGAGTCTTTTCCTAGTGGAGCAAAACGTTAACTATGAATTACTACTTGGGTAGAAAGTGATTGTTATTAATCTTAACGTTAGAAATTTAGTCTGAAATTATTGGTGGTTGTATTTCTCTTACACTTAAATTTCTAAAATCAACAAAGGCATTATCCCATCTAAAAGTTACAATGGGGGATCCCCATGTTATTATATGATCGTCTTTGCCTTGACATTTATTACCATCTTCACCCCATCCTCCTTTGTCTTGGGATTCTGCAATTTTTATCCAACTGTTATTTAAAAAAGGATCCAACCAATTTTCGAGCTTTACAGAACCGTCTGGAAGATTATACATAATACCTTTAAATCTAAACCAATCTTTGTTAAGTTTACCAAACGGATTTTCATTTATAGATATTGTCCAAGGTTTTGGATGTGATTGTTCTTTGCTTATACTACTCGTTCCATCAAAATGGATTTTAAGCTTATAGCTTGATCCACCACATCCATTATTTATTGTAGAATGGTCCTCGGATCGAGCGTAATGAGTTATACCTGGACCTTCACCTTTTTTATATAAATATTCGCCAGTAATTTCTACATTCTTCCAATCTGTAGGTTTATACCAATAACCTATTTTTGAGAGTTCTGTAAAGTTATAAGTTTCCATATTTCCTTCTTGATAACCTATTCCGTCTTTCGAATATACTGACATTCGAGATCTTTCACCTATGTTATAACTTCCATCCTCGTTTCTTGTAATACTCTTATAATTGTGCAAATATGGATCTGATTCTGGATCATAATTATTCATAAACCACTCAAAACCGCTTGTTTTAGTATGATAGATTTTTTTTATTCCAAATATATCTAAATCACTAAAATTTTCTCCCTGATATTTTATCCCCAGTAGCGGATCCTCATATTTATTATGTTGAGAATAGACTAAATTCTTACTTATAAAATAAGTAGTAGCTATTAACAGAAAAAACGAAAAAAGTACTATTAAAATAGTTTTTTTTCCCTTGTCCACAACTACAATACCATTATAGATTAGAAAAAGGTTTCATGTAATTAACATAAAAAATGAAAGAAGTATTAAAAGGATCAGCAACATTAAGAGGTAGTTATATTCTTTTATAGTATATTGAAAAAAGAACATAAATTCAGACATCTCACTCTGATACCTATTCTACTCCTATATCAATAGTAATAATTATTACTAAAAATAAAGATGGATAATATTCAATTCTCAATTCACAACAACAACAGAAGATGAGGGGATATTGATATTGAATATAATACCAATCTCAGTCTTTTATTAATGGTAAAAATAAAAATATAATAACAGGAAAACTATTTGATTCTGAAACAATTCAACCTTAAGGATTCATAGAATATTTAGCGGCTAACTAATCTCTTGGAACTTACACAGTCTATACAACTACTGATCCCATATTGAGTGAATAAATTTTAATAGTACAACAATAACATATTTTTATTTAATTTTTCAAAGTTAGTTCTATTATGTACTATTTATTTTGTAATACTCATTTGTTTTATTAGTACTTCTCTTGGATTTCTTATCTATTATACATGGACACAATTAAATAAAAAAAATGGATACGCCCGTTTACCTTTTCAACTATTTAAAATATTTAATTTAGACTAAAAAGACTAACATAACGAATTTGAAGTTTATCGTGATATTGCTAAACCTTTACATGATTTATTATAATAATATCTCAAATAAATGATATGGATCTATAGAGTAAGAGATCAATATATGATAAGGAAAACGATATATACCAATGATTTTGCATATTCATTAACTGAGTTTAATATGTCTTCTGATAAGAGTACATTTTTCAAAATATTGGTAGCAATTGATGGTTCCCAGAAATCTATAGAAGCAGCAGAATATGCCATAGACAATATAGGAATTAATCAAAAAGCTAATGTACAATTGATTGCAGTTACAGTCATAGAGCTAGTAAAACTTAATCTATCGACCTTTCTAGCAGCACCTACATTTGGATTAGAAGATCTTGAAGCAAAAAGGAAACAAGCTAAGGAATGGCTAAGCAATATTGAAAAACTAATTCAACACAAAGAGAAAAATATTGAATTCAAATCGTACATTCTGGAAGACCCTACATTAAGAGTAAGTTCTCTGATAATAAACCATGCTGAAAGTGAGAATGTTAATTTAATAGTAGTTGGAAATAGAGGTAGAAAAGGTTTTAAAAGGATGTTATTGGGAAGCGTTGCATCAGACATTATAACCTATGCTCACTGTCCAGTTTTGGTAGTGAAATAATGAAATTGTGTTCCTTATTGTTGGGACACATCTGTCCTTTTAAATGTAAAATAAACATGGTCTATAGAAAATATACTATCAGTCCGTAATATTAAAAACTAGAAATTCGGGATTAGGTGTTACTGTAAAAAAGATACTAATGAAATTCAAGTTGGACATTGAGTCATAATATTTTTTATGATTTCTTTCAAATAATCTAATACTCTTCAATTAGAAATAGGATATTCACAACTAATCAATTTCGTAAAATAATAAATGTTTAGTAAAGAGTAAAATTTTATATTAAGGCTTTAAGAAGGGTAACTATTAACGTAGTAAAGTTTTAAACATCTAGAAATAAAATATTAATATACAAGATGATTTTTTTAAAGAAACGGGGTATCACCTAGTTTCATGTTAATAGATCTATTCTCATGTTTCAGTTGATCCGTGGCATTCGTTTTTTATATTGATAAAATTCTACCACTCACTAAATTATATACAAAAAAAAATAAGTATCTTTTGTTATATCAATCATTTATATCATATATAATTTTTTTATCGTGATTTTAACAAAATTAATTATAAAAAGGATTCACACATTCGTAGTTGAGCGTATACATGTTGATATAATACCATATTCTCTTATATTGGTACCACTATCATAATTAAAAAGCAAATAAATCACTCATGCAGTTTTTCGGAACAAGAATATATGAAATGTGGAAACAAGAATTCCGATTATTGTTGATTTACAATCTTAAAATTAAACAAGTATGAATATCATTAATTAAATTATCTAGTTTGTAAGAAAGAATCAAAAATGAATATGATTAAGATTATCTACAATGTTTAGATTAAAGAGTTAGCAGATAACATAAGAATATAATAAACTTAGTACTACAACTTGAGATCCAATAAATTTAGAGTTTCTAGACACATTGATAATAATTACTCAGAGTTTAATAATAATGTAAATGAAATATATTAAATTTGTATTAATTATTTGATATTAACTATTGAATTCAAAAAATCTTCAAAAAAATATTTTGATATATTATTCATGATTGCTCTAAATTCTTATCCTTCATTTTCCAGTATTTGTCCCCGAAGCTCGCCATCTGGATGACCTTCAGTAATAACATTCACATACGTCTCATCACTTTGCAGTGCTAATACGAGATCATTGACTGTTTTACCATTTAATAAACCGGTCATATCCGATCCCTCAAAATTTCCACTAGCAGAAAATGAGCTCGATCTTTGTGTGGTCGAAGAATTATCAGATATTTTTGGCATATCTCCTATTAAATTAGTACCATTATCTTTTGATTTAAATAACGTAACTAAAACATCACCATTCGTTCCAACTCCCCCACTGTGAATTTGAACAGAAAATATTTTCTCTGCATTTAATACGTTGATTTGATAGTATATGGAGGTATTAGAGATGACAAAATTAGCTACTCCCGTTCCAGCAGTTTTAATTGGTGGTACTACCTCCTTACCAGAAAGTGTTGCTATAAAGTCTGGATTACCTTGAGCATGTGCATAGAGATAATGATCTATTCCCAACATCAGAGAAATAAAAATAAAAATAGAAATATACCAAGTAAAACGAATGTTATTCATATTTTGATAATCTGTCATATTATTTAACTATATTTTATCTGTATTATAAATAATTATATAGAATCTATTATCTAATATTTGATATCTTTAAAAGAAATTTTCTTATTACCTTGATTAACTATTATTAATCTTGATTTACTATTATTATAATTATTAATATTGTGATTTTTTAATTTTGATAGATTTGATATTCTCATGATTAAATAAATTTTGTATTAAGCATATGAGTTCTCGCTAATAAGGACAACTACTGTTACAATTAGAATTAGAATAGTTAAATCACTTTTAATAATTAAGAATCACTCTAGGTATGTATTCTAGAATGTTCTCTTTCTTATATTCCAAATCCCTTTTTATTATCGCCGCTTTGAGAAAATACTATGAGTCAAAAATTCACAATTAGAAAATAATACTATTGTGAACGAAATAAAAATAAAAAAAATGAATTAGAAAAAAGAAATTTTATTTGACTTTATAAAAATTAGTTTCAAAAATAGCTTTAAAGATTTCAAATAAATTGTAAAGGTAAAATCAAAAATGACTGATTGTATAAATATTTTTCAAACCCCTTAAATTAATTTGTTCTATATTTTAAAATAAAAAAAATCGAAAAAACAATTTTTATTTCAAAATATTATTTTCCTGTCTCCAGTTTCAAGATAGTAAAGTTGTGATTATTGCTATTGTAGAGAACTATATGTATTTATATGAATAAGCTACATCTATTAGGACCCATTTCCAACTCGAAGATTTCAGATAGTGATAATTGGAGAGGCCTTTCGCCTTTATTTATTGATATTATTTTTCGATAATTTGGAGGAGTTGCCATAACTTTTGAAGATATTCTTTTTACAAATTCTTCTTTTGTAATATTAGATCCTAGAACTTGACTTTTCTTCTTTACTTCTCCTAATGTAGATACTAAAATTTCATTTGCTTTGACATCATTTTCAAAATGAGCTGGTAATATCAATATATTATCTGGTAAATTCATAATTTTTTGTTGTATTGTACAATACAAATTCTCTGCAAAGTTCTCTGCCTCATCTAGTAGATCTAATCTACCTATACCGTCAACAAACACAGTGTCACCTGTAAATAACAACTTATCTTGTATAATAAATGATAGGCTTCCAAGAGTATGACCAGGTGTATGAATTACCTTTAATGGTATATGTCCTATTTTCTGGATGTCTTCATCATATAATTTTTCAATTAATAAGGAAGATGATGGATGTTGATTGTCTTTATCTTCATATTGTTCATATACGCTTCTATACAGTGTGGCATTCACTTTTTCAGCTAATGCTTTGGCAGCAGAAATATGGTCACCATGTTGATGGGTATCATAGATTTTAGTTATAATTGCATTAAATTTAGTTGCTTTCTGTATATAATTATCAATGGGAAATACTGGGTCTATTACTGCTATCTCTTTATTTGATTCAATTATATAAGACATACATCCTTTTCCAATTCTTCTAAGCTGCACTAGGTTAACTTTATAACCAGCAATTTGAAATTCTCGATGTGCTTGTTCAATTTCTATACCCCATGCTATCAGCCCTCCTTCTAAAACCTTTACATTGTATCCATATCTTTGAATCAAATATTTTCCGTCAGTAGCCCTATTTCCATGAGGACAAATTGTTATAATTTCTTTTGCTTTTGGAATGTGATTTAATGTCTCTTCCTTTGCTAATTCTCCTAAAGGTATATTTACACTATTCTCTATGTGCCATTCAGCATACTCATTAGGTTCTCTTACATCAAGCAAGAATAAGCCATCATTATTGCCTAATCTTTTATCAAGAGACACTTTAAGTTCAATAGCCGAAATATTTTTACTGGTTATGGTATCAAATTTTTCCCCAGCAAAATCCCATTTCCATGCCTGTATGCCCCCTAGCAAATATCTTACTTTTAATCCAATTTGATGCATCATTTCTGCCATTTGTTTAGTATACTCATCGTTCTCAGCTACAAGTATAATTTCAACATCTTTTGGAAGTTTGGGCATTATCTTCTTCTTTGATTCCTCATTGCATACTGCATATGATGACCCTGGAATGTGCTTTTTTTCATAGCGCTCTCGTTCACCTATATCAAACAACATTAAAGGTCGTTTACTATCTAGCTTTGATTTTAGATCTTTAGCTGAAATTGAAAATGAGGTTTCTGAAGTATTTTGATGTAATCTTTGATTATTAGAATCTGACATATTGCTCCTATCTGAGTTTAACAAATATTTTATTTAACTAAGGTGTTTACAATGCAGCGATCTGCAAAAAATGAAAATAAAATATAAAGATGATATAACAGAAAATATCATTTCTATAAAGAGTAAAAAATCATCTACTATATCTTTTAGAATAGATGAAGATTACCTTAAAAAATT
>JAATVK010000061.1 GCA_014523485.1 Nitrososphaerales archaeon TH5894 | reverse complement strand
CTTTGTTGAGAGATACTGATGATGATGATGGTGATGATACTAACGATTGTGATGGTGATGGCGAAGAAGCAAATTTAGAATTGTAATTCTCTTCATTTGCTTCCTTCTTTGTGTTTTTTATACGTGATTCTTCTTTTTTGAGTTTTAAAAATGATTGTGATGTAACTATATGATCAATAGGAAGAAATATTTTATTACGATAAGTCAATAGTGCTTGTTTTACCCATTGAAGATGATCATAATCTATAGGTGAATCCCCCGTTTTAACTCCATTAGCATTTAAAAATGTATATGAAATTGCTCCACCGACAAGTAGTTTGTCTACTTTGGGAAGTAGATTCGCTAAAGCACCTAGCTTATCTTTGATTTTTGACCCTCCGATTACCAATACAAACGGTTTTATAGGATCGTCTTTTACCATTGAGAGATATTCCAATTCTTTCTTGAGATTTAATCCAGCTAGTTTTGTATCAAAAAGTGTTGCTGCTCCATAGATTGATGCATGTTTTCGATGGCATACACTAAAAGCATCATTTACGTAAATATCTGCTAATGATGCCAGCTCTTTTGAAAAATTATAATCATTTAGTTCCTCTCCACTATAGAATCGAAGATTTTCAAGTAAAAGAATATCACCTTTTTCCATTTTAGTGATTTCGTTCTGAACTAATGGACCAATACAATCGTCAATAAATGAGACGTTATACACCTGTATTAATTCAGATAGTCTTTTAGCTACAGGTGCCAGTGAAAATTGGTTTATAATATCCTTATCTATAGTGGATGTAGAATATCGTCGATTTTTATCCTCTTCTATGTATTTTTTCTGTTCTCTTTTCTTCTTAGGTCTTCCTAAATGAGACATCAATATTAATTTGGCACCTCTTTTGGTAAGGTATTCAATAGTTGGAATTGTCATCCTTATTCTGTAATCCTCACCAATTTCATTGTCTTTTCCAATGGTAACGTTAAAGTCAACTCTCATCAATACTTTTTTACCATAATAAGCTAAATCATCTAAATTTGAAATGGTTCGTAATAACAAGTAAATTTCTCTTCCTACTTATTATTGATTTTTAGATTAAATTAAAAAGTTATGTTTTTTGTATTGAAAATATTCGTTGCAGTCAGTATTTTTATTACAATTACTATATTCACAATTATTGTGAATTTATTTATATATGGATTACCTTTAGTACAATGTTCATTTCTATCAATCTTAACCTCCTCTGATTTAATACTACTAAATGTAAAGCACATAATAAAAGTCTCTAAATCTAAACAAAAGAAATGTAAAGAATATGATGGATATCACAGAAACTCTCAAAAGTATCATAGTATCTAGATTATGACTCCAAATGTAATAACAATAAATGAGAACCAGACTTTGAGGGAAGGATCAAAGTTTATGTATCAACATAACATAGGAGGTCTAATAGTATTAAGGGATACTCCTCACAATGAGACCGCAGAGGTGAATAAACCAATCAGTATTATTACTGAAATAGATATTGCTCGATTAGTAGCTTTCTCTTCAAACTTTTCTACAGATACTCTAATATCAGAAGTAATGAGCAAACCACTTATAACGATAAGCCAAAATTCTACGATTAAGGAGGCTACTGATTTAATGCAACAAAATAATATTAGAAGATTACCAATAGTGGACAATAAAGGAAAATTAGTGGGTATTATTACTGCCAAAGATATTCTTAGATCGATAATGGAGCTTTTAAAATCAATTATAAGTCAGCAAGATCTATTGCAATTAGCCTTTTAGATTAGGTTATAATTACAAACACTATATGAGTACTGCCAAAATACAGGTTCTTAAAATAACAATATAAAAAATATTTTTTCTTTCAGACTTTTTTGTTTTCATTTAACCCACAATATTTTTATATGCATACTTAAATGCGATTTATTACTTTTATTTATTGAATTTTAATGTATAAAAAAATTTTAGTTCCAGTTGATGGTTCAGAACCATCGAATGTAGCTCTTGAACATGCAATTAAACTCTCCCAGCAATGCAGAGGGAATGACAATATCTCCCCTGGTAACATAGAGATAACAATATTACATGTGATTCCAGAATTTCCTACTCCAATAGGACTATTAGAAGGACCAATGAGGTCTCCTAAAACAGGCGAATTAGTCCACTTTTCAGAATATGTCAAAGAAATATATGAAATAATGAAAACAAATTCAGCAAAAAAATTAATCAGTTTGAAAAATAAATATGAATCTTCGAATGTTCCTATACAAACAAAAGTAATCGCTGAATCCATAGGTTCAATAGTTAATAATATACTCAATTATGCCGATAAAGAAAAAATAGACCTGATAATAATTGGAAACATAGGTCTAGGGGGACTATCTAAAGTTAAAGCATTAGGAAGTGTGTCGAGAAGTCTATCTGAAAAGGCTACATGTCCTGTTTTAATAGTACATCAAAATTAATAATTTAATTATCAAATATAGAAATGCTATGCAAAATTTATTAAACTAACGTTATATTAGCGCGATATATATTTTGAAAATAAATCCATATAAATTTCCAAGGAAATGTAATTTATCTTTAAGAAGATTGTAAGACTGAAACAAAGAGCAAAATTAGTTAGCAATGTTTGCACTATTGTTATATCAATATTTTTATTATAATTTCATTTAAAACAAATTCAACAAATGAATATACACAACATCTTCTATTATATATGAAAAAACCTCATTTTTTTATAAAATCCTTACGTATTTATATTATAATATATATACTACACTCTTTACTTTAAAAAATTAGAGAATGATTGGAAAAAGGAAAGAGATTCTCCTCAGAGTATACTATGCTATCCATACTAGAATATCTTTGCTTATATTCAAGAAAAACACCAATTAGCAAATACCATATAATGACAAAAATTAGTGAAATTAAACAGCAACGTCCAGATAGAATTTCCTTAATACTCAATAAACTAGAACAAAATGGTTATATCAGATCAATCGATACGCCTAATGCAAAATTTTATTTAATTACAGATAAGGGGTTTGATGCATATTTGAAATGGATTAAAGATTTTTTAACGTTTGTCCGAAGTATATATAATGAAGATACAAATTAAGTGAATACATTATCCAAATTCATTAAATCAGGATCTGTGGTAGGCTTTTCTATCAGTATTAGATTTTCATTAATAATCTTATCTTTAGTTTTACTAATTAAATCATAGCTCTCCTGAGTAATACTTTCTCCAATTATCATGGCTACCCCAACTTTATTTCCTTGTGTTTTCATATATTTTTGCAATGATTGTATAAAACTTTGGGTTACATCTTTATCAATAATACCTTCTGTGATTTTAATTATTATACTACCATAGTCTTGGATGGTATTTTTTAACGAATTTGCATCTAAAGGTTTGATCGTAAATTTATCGATTAAAATATCAAAAGTGATTCCATCCCTTCTAACATCGTAAAATTCACTATGATCTGATTTGGAAAGATAGTCTTGTAATGGAATCGAAATTTGTTCAATAGTTTCTGATAATGCTACCAAAACTTCTTCTTTACTCTTATTGTTGATTGAAAGAATTATGCCAGTCCGAATCGCATTTTTATCGAAGAGATTTGACCACTTCTCACATATGTTTTGTGATCTAAGCACTGGTCTTACTATTAAAATAGTAAATAAAATAAGAAATATGGATATACCAATTATAATTGCATCAATTGTTTCGTCAGATAATATATTGCTAAATCCTAAATCCATAGCTAAATCTAAAATTGTCAATCCTGTAATTACGAATAGAATGATTAAAACTAATAAAATATTATTTGTGAATGATTTAATTAATTGTGCTGCCTCAGAACTATAGTGGGTAAGTAATAGTGGTGAATCATTATGTATGTTATCAAGTTTATGTTTTCTTGATTCTTTTTTTTTCATTAAGATAATAAAATCTTATGTAACAAAATATATAAACAATGATATAACTATTTTATATACTTAAACACTCTAGTTGGATTCAGATTATCCTCTGATTCTTTCTAATACCGTTGATGAAATTTTTAGAAGTTAAATTACTATACTCAAATTATAAAATAATATAACTATTCTGAAAATTATTTGAGGCAAAGAAGAAAGAAAACAAAATAAGTAAATTTTTAAAGATGTCTTATTTGAATTATTTCAATATCAGTGGTAAGGAAGTTGAATTAATAATAATTGGATTTCTATGATATAAGGCGTTTCCAATAATTTACTTTGTCTCTTTATTTCATAAAATCATATACAATATTAATAATCTCTATTATCTTATTTCATCTATGCGTTGGTCAATTGAAGATTTTGTTTATGGAGGGACAGATGGAGCAGTAACTACATTTGCGATCGTATCAGGGGCATATGGAGCATCTTTATCTATACCAATTATATTGATACTGGGTTTTGCAAATCTGTTTGCAGATGGTTTTTCTATGTCTATAGGAAATTACCTCTCAGCCAAGACACATAAAGAATATATTGAGAAAGAAAGAAGAAAAGAAGAATGGTCTATAGATAATCTTAGTGATGAAGAGACAGAAGAGATAAGAGAAATTTACAAAAATAAAGGATTTAAAGATGATTTATTAGAAGATTTGGTGAAAGTTATAACCTCAAAAAGAAAGGTATGGATAGACACTATGATGAAGGAAGAATTAGGACTGATATATGATAAAAGAAAACCAAAAGATACAGTTATTACCACTTTTATTGCCTTTAATCTTCTTGGACTAATTCCTTTAAGTCCATTTGTAG
>JAATVK010000060.1 GCA_014523485.1 Nitrososphaerales archaeon TH5894 | reverse complement strand
ATCGCATCCACGTAATGGACATGTGCCTCCAAATGGTAATGAATCTATTATAGCTACACTCCATCCTTTCGAACGACATTCATGAGCAGCTGCTGATGCTGCTGATCCTGTTCCTATAACTATTAAATCTAATACACTTTCACTATTCATTCTATTTTATAAGTTCATGGAAAATATAAAAGAATATTTGTTATCTTTACTTACACCTATAGAAGTAAAATGCTTAGAGTTGGGAAATACAACAATAGAGTTTTTAAAATACATTGCAGTAAACCCTTCGACTTCTGTCTACGATTGTTACAAATACATGAAAAATAAATATAGGTTAAAGAACAAAACAATAGCATATAAAGATGTCCACTTCAAAGTACATAAGTCGATTCACTTTGGCTTTATTTAAAAAGTTGTAGATCCAAATAAAAATATCTACACCTGTAGGTGCATCAAATCTCAACTTAGCTATACCACATCTACTTAAATTTCAAGGCTTTTTCTATACTGACCGTTATAATATTTTAAATGAGTTTCAAAGTAAAAGGTAACTTTCCACATTGACAAAATAGAAACTTTTTTCATTATAGACACTATTGAAAGTTTGGTTTTTGGTATTGTATCTATTCTTTGTAATCTGGTCTGAATGTTCAATAAAAGAGATATTACTTGAGTCAGTTAGTAGTATCATTTCCAAGATGATTTTTTATAGATTTATTAGACCAGTTATGGAAAAAACCTCCTCCTGATATTAGATATAGCAAAATATCTTTACTATATTCACCACCATCCTGACTTTTCATCATCTTGATAAAAAGAATATTTTTGATACTTGCTTTTAATGGACACATTTTTCTTTTAGTATTGGTATTGCTTATATTATAATCATAATAACAAAGTGTGAAAACTTCTATCAATAGCTTTCAATATTCAAAATATACTTTAGAAAATTTGGAAATGAATGTATGAGGAATTTCAAGATATGTTAAAAAATAATAACTGGTCCCACTTTATAGAAGGGTTCAAATCCCACTGGCCCCATTGAACTCTGGGTTCCAATACTCTTTTTAGAAGAATTCATAAAACAATAGGTATAGGAACTAGGAATTAACTTTTACTTTTTGTAATCATTTAATTATGAATCTATCAAGACAATTCAGAATATTGAAAATTTAATAATAGATTTGATTAATGGACCAAATTGTTCTGATAAATCTAAGATGATTTTATAATTTACTTATATAGGTAACAATTTGTAGTTCTACTAATAGAAGGTATATAATAATAAAAATAAAATCACACACAAAATATAAACATTTATTTGTTTTTATTGTTTCCTATTATTTGAATTTATTATTGTTTTTTTGCTGCGGCTATCTGTAGTTTTTTCTGCAGATCATATTGCCAATCAAACATAGAAACACTATCAGTCAATTTGGTAGTATTTTCTTTAACTAAAATATGGCCCATATTTCCATGTTCTTCTTGAAATCCATGACTATGGAACATGTAGCTGCCAGGATATCTCCATTTCGCTTCTACAATTACTGCATCACCAGGAGCTACTGAAATTGACTGAGCTTGATAAGGTTCATTGGAAAGTAGTCCTGATGGATATACATCAAAAATTGTACTATGCAAATGCATTGAGAATGGTATGGTAATTCCCTCATTAACAAGATAGAGTCTGAGTATATCGCCTTGGTTTATCTCTATAGGATGTTGCATATACTGAAAAGAATAACCATTTATTGGATAATAATCAGCTAGAAATTTAGTAACATTTTTTTCATCAGTACTAAATTCACTCATAACCATGTAATACTCTTTTGCAGGTTTTAATGGTTTATCTTTAGGATCTATAACAAAAGCTCCATACATTCCCATTCTAATATGTTCTGAAACGGGAGGAACATGACAATGATACATCAATACACCAGCTGGTTCTGCAGTTATATTATATGTATATGATTTTCCTGGCATTATAACTGGAAATACTCCATCATTTTTATCATCGTGAATGCCATGAAAATGCATAGTGTGAGGATAAGCTCCCTTATTTAAGAATACAATACTGATATTTTCTCCTTCTGTAGCTCTTATTGTAGGTCCAGGTACAGTTCCATTAAATGCCCATGCTTTTACTTTGTCTCCTGGTGCTATTTCTATTTCAGTATCTTCTAAAATCATAGTTATTTTTTTGGTAGGGATGCATGCCTTTTCTTCCACCTCTTTCTGCTGTTGCTGATGTTCTATTATATTAGTTTCATGTTGAATCTGAGCATAGGTGGTCTCCTCCGCTATGACTCCTATTTGATAAACTAGAGTAATTAAAGATAGTAGGATTATTGAAAAAATACTATATTGATATTTTATTGATCTAAACAACGATATTATAAATTTTAATTATTCGTCAATTTAAATATTTTCAAATTTTATGCTTTGTATTGATTTTTTATGGCAAATCTTTTATTTACACTCAAATACTTTTTTCTTTGGAAATATTAAATTCAATTAACCTTGTTCGTTCTCAATAGAATGAAATCAATAAATAGAATTGAATGATCTGGGTTTGAAATTTCAAAATTATAAGTAGACAAATCTGTCATAGTCTATCTAACTTTTGATCATTAACTCCCAATTAACTAGTTAAGGCCATGACATCTTCTTTACCCAATAAATACTTACAGTAATCAACTGAGGAATGGACCATTTCTATAAGTTTGTTCATATACTTTGAATTTGATATTAGATTTTATAAAGAAGGAAAAGAGGATAATAATGGAATGAAAAGGCCATTGACACTATCTACACCAATAAGTAAAATTCAACACATTTCCAATCCCAAGAAATAAAGACAATAAATGAATTTCTAGAATTATGAGAAGAAGGGTACTTCAGAATATCATCAAAATAATAATTTAAAAGTTATAATAACAATTGGTAATTTTATAGGATCCTCTTTTTATGGAGTCAATAAGAGAGAACAAATTTTAGAATTTTTAAATAAAACAGTTAAAAGATAAGATGATCATGACAAGTGATGGATGGATGGATCACTAATTAGAACAATTACCCAATCGATTAAGACTATTTTTTAGGAGATTATACAATCATGATATGAAATTGACCATGACAAATGGTTAACTCGAATCTGTTAAAGAATAAAAAAGCAAACGGATATCACTATATTTGATTCCTTATTCTTATTGTTAAATAATCTTTATTTATCAGTAGTCTGTATTATTATTACATGAGCTACTATCAATTCTCTATAATGAGATCTATTTTAGATAGGCATTTATGCCATTATATGCCTAATGTGTTCTTTCATTGTAACTATTAATTGTCATTATAGAGAATGATAGTAATAGTAATAACAGTATTAGTAGATGAATTTTTTATCATTCAACAAGTTGAAATTGAAATCCTTTTTCAATGAGTAATATATTTTTTAGAATGGAATATGCCGTTAAATTAAAGTTATTTAAAGTGATTACCTCCATAGTTATAGTAAAATTGATAAATAAAATTATTAGATCAGCATAAATATTTTATTTTTAACTAATCTGTAATGAGTAAAACACTAATGATATATATCCTAGCAACACTGATTGCACTTTCAAGCGTTACAACAATAACAATGCAACCTAAATATATAAGCGCTCAAACCCAACCAGCAGCACCCACACAATCACCACTACAAACACAACAACAAGCATCACAACAACCATTAGCCATGAGTCCATCATGCGGTCAAGTTATAACACAAAATGTTGTATTAACTTCTAACTTAAACTGTGCAGATAGTGATGGTCTTATAGTTGGTGCAAGTGATATTGTAATAGATCTTAATGGACATACAATTTCTGGTCCAGATGTAGATAGTCAAGAAAAAACTTCTAGTAAGGTAGGAGTCATGATTCCTAACATGAACAATGTAGTTGTTCAAGATGGTACTGTTCAAGGATTTCAAGCAGGTATTTTAATGACTGGTTCTCAAAATGTTGAATTAAGCAATATTATTTCCAAAAATAATCAAATAGGAGCATTCAGTACTGGTGCTAGTATAGTCAATGCACATTTGTCCATACTTATGGATAACGAAATTGGTTTTGCAGGACACTCAACACAACAAGCCACTATTCAAGATAATATACTTTTCCAAAATAAATTGGCAGGAATAACTTTAGTAAATTCGGATAATGGTATACTTACTTTGAACTCTATTACTGAATCCGGAAATGGTCTTTATGTAGATAGTCAAAGTAACAATAACAATATTAACTTTAACAATGTTCTTTTGAATACAGTTGACATCAATAACGCTAACGGGTTACCAGTAAATACCAATGCCAATACATTTGACCAAAACAATTGTATGACTGCTAATCCAAGTGGTATATGTATAGGTAAGTAACAAAAAAATCTTTTTTCAAATCTTTTTCTCTACATTTTTGAGGATATTCATTTGGAAATAATAGAATAGCAAAATAGCAATACTTAATTATATACCATTATGTAAATAAGATGATGACACATTCTTATTGCAAAGAGAGAATTACAACAATCTATACAAATAATCCACTATTTTATGCATAATGATTAATTATTTGTTTATAATTTTATATTTTGAATCCATTTTAAGAATCAATATCACAAAGGAAATCACTGGCCCCATATAGTATAAGGGGACAGTTAAAATCTATAATGATATCTCAAGCTATTTTTACGTTTATTCAATAAGGAATTAACTCAGATATCAAGTGGTTTCAAGCTATAAATCTCCATTTATTCTTAATCATCTTCTTTTAATAAGTTGATTAACTCCAAATTAGATATTGGAAATCGAGGTTTTCAGTCCTCAAAATGAATCTATGGATGGTATCCAATTTAGTTATAATGATAAGGAAAATTCATTGATATAGTTGGTAAAAATGAAATTTCATATGGATTTAGTATTTAGTCCTTCAGATATTCCGCCTAATTGATTGTTCAAATTGTGCATTAAGATGGTTTTTTTAGATATGATAGAAAATATAATTTCAAAGATTGGTATATTTCTTATGATCTAAAATATTATAAAGAAACTGATTTAACTTTTTCACAAGGTAATAGTCCTCGAATTAAAGGAGATTGGAAAGGATGTACCTGGTTAAAGTTTTTGTTATGTTTTATGTTGTTATATATTAATAAATTTAAATTTGAGACAAAGTTTAAACATTAACTTTCTAGAACCTAGACTAATATATGATCAAAGTTGATAACAATTAATCTAATGGAAATATAAAGATCTATTTTGTACTCTATACCTATACAAAGATCTCTCCTACTTCTATACTAGAGGATAATCCTTAGTTTATTTTAATTTTTAAAATATTTTAATCTATAAATAAACTTAGTTATAATTTATCTAGTACAATTCTAGAAATACAATTTATAAATAATTTTATTCATAACTCATATAAACATTCTCCTATTATATCATTTAAATGAAATTTCAAAATATTGTTGTTTTTTTGGTAATTCCACTTGCTCTCATATCTATT
>JAATVK010000059.1 GCA_014523485.1 Nitrososphaerales archaeon TH5894 | reverse complement strand
TTTATGTTTATTTTTCATATTCGTCATAATATTCAATTACAAAATCAAAATTGGCTTTTTTAGTTCCATTCTTATCATCTGTAACTTTAAATGTATATGACCTGGACGATTTATATCTCCTGCAGCATATTCTTTAGAAACTATAGTGTCTCAGCTGCTGAACCTTGATTACCAAATTGAGAAATATATTCACCATTGTTATTGAAAATTTGTTAAAAAACACAGTTCTCTTTATATTTTGTCCAAAGATTTCCAAACACCAGGTTGAATTTTTTCATCAGTATATTTCCATATTCTAGGAGCTATCTCCAATTCTGAAAATCTTTTTCTTAGTGATGGATGCATATTCATGTATATTCTATGACTAGTAATAATTTGATTAGGATTTGCTAATTTAGTAAATTTTGCTGACATGCTTATGCCATATCCCAAAATATCGATATAGGATTTTTCACCTAATACGTATTGAATAATTGAATGCTCACTTGCATCTATTCCTATCTTTACTTCAATTTGATCATAATTATTTCTTCTCAAGACAGGATTGATTCCCTGCTGAATAATAGTAATCATATGAAATGCACAATTTATTGCAGAACTACAAGAAATAGAATCATTTACTTCGATAGGAAAATATGCTATTACAGCATCTCCAACATATTTTAGTACCTGTCCGTTAAAATTTGAAGCAGCAACAGACATTTCCTGTGTAAACATCTGTATTATTGTGGCTAGCTTGTCAACTGAAAAATCTCTTGTCATCAATGTAGAATCGACCAGATCTACATATAGTACAACAAGTTTCAGTTTAGAACCTGCGTGTTGTTGCAAAAACTGATCAGAGGTTTCGATTCTTGGAGAAAGTCTTGAACCTTTTTCAAAAGCCTCTAAAACTCTTTTTTCAGTCTCTGCAATGTATGATTGAATATCTGTTATTTGAGGAAAAGTATTATGGAAGTGATCTTTTGCAAAAGACTTACTTTCATTTGTATTTGCAGATAATGATGATGAGGACGATAAATCTACAAACTCCAATTCCTTTTCATTAGAAAAAGAATTATCAGAATTTAAGACAGGAAAATTCAAGTTTCTATGCGTACAAGAAATCTATACTTACATAAAAAGTCAACTTATTGTTAAAAATTAATAAAGAAACAAACAATTTATAGACATACGTGACAAAAATAAAGAGATTTCTTATTAATGAACTAATATGATTGCTATTTATAGTAGTAATCAACGTATTTTCTAGAAACAATTAAAGAGTAAAGATTGTAGAATATATACGGAAATTAAATTAGTGTATTATAATGGAGTATGTTCATCATAGTGTTTTAGTTAGTACTCAATGGATAAATGATCATTTAGATGATCTCAAAATTCGAATAGTTGAGATTGATTATATTCCTGAGACAAGCTATATTCTAGGACACATTCCAGGAGCTGTATTGTTTGACTGGAAGCTAGATATAATCGATTCAAAAAAGAGAGACGTAATCTCAAAAGAGGATTTGGAGGCATCATTACAGCGAATAGGTGTAAACAATGATACTACAATAATAGTTTATGGTGATTTTAAGAATTGGTTTGCGACATTTGCTTTCTGGCTTTTCAAATACTATGGAGTTCAAGATGTTAGGTTAATGAATGGTTCAAGAAAGAAATGGCTGGAAGAAGATCGTCCAATCAGTGTAGATACTCCATCTTATCCAAGAGGGAACTTCAAAGCCTCTGGTCCAGATGAAAGTATAAGAGTTTTTATGAATTATGTAAAGGATGTAATAGGTTCTCAAGATAAGATACTAGTTGATGTTAGAACTAATGATGAATATAATGGAAAAACGCTTGCTCCAACAGAATATTCTACTGAATATGGTCAGGTTGGAGGACACATTCCAGGAGCAGTAAATGTGCCATGGAGTAAGATGGTTAATGAAGATGGAACTATCAAGTCAGCAGATGAATTGAAGAATCTTTACGAATCAGTAAATGTTACCCCTGATAAAGAAATAATAACTTATTGTGGTATTGGTGAAAGAGCATCATATACTTGGTTTGTTCTGAAATATCTTCTTGGTTATCCCAATGTAAAGACTTATGATGGTTCATGGTTGGAATGGGGTAATACTATGGGAAATCCTATTGAAAATGAAAAATGAATGAAACTCTTAATGAATACATTATATAGCTAGATTTTTCATATTACCAAAAATACAATGTAAAGATGGCTTTTTTATAAAAAATAGTATTTTGTTTCCATATCATTGGTTTTAAAATTCAGTTTCTCCCAGATTATTAATAAGAAAATTAAAAAACCACAGAATGGTAAATCTGTTGGTTATTATTAGATGTTTTCTAGAGCCAATTCTATCTATTGTTATTTATAATTCTAAAGTATAGAAATCATTATTTCTATCTTTAGTCCAGCAAATTCTTTTTTATTTAAAGAGATTTGTTATCCATCCTATTATCTGATCTAGGAAATTGCCGCCATTTTCTGTAGGTTCTTCAGAAGGTCTTTCTGTACCTTCAGGTTGAGCAGGAGGTGCTGTCTCTTGAGCAGTTTCAGGTTGAGCAGGAGGTGCTGTCTCTTGAGCAGTTTCAGGTTGAGCAGGAGGTGCAGTCTCTTGAGCAGTTTCAGGTTGAGCAGGAGGTGCAGTCTCTTGAGCAGTTTCAGGTTGAGCAGGAGGTGCTGTCTTTTTCATTTTATTGAATTCATCAGCTTCAAACAACGTAAGCACTCTTTTATTTTGAGTGTCTGCAGGTTGAGCAGGAGGTGCAGTCTCTTGAGCAGTTTCAGGTTG
>JAATVK010000058.1 GCA_014523485.1 Nitrososphaerales archaeon TH5894 | reverse complement strand
GAAGATTTATGATAATGGGGATTTTTCTTTACTCCTCCATCATGTATTCCTATGACTGTATGACCAAATGCTTCGAAAGGAATAAAATCACTATTTTCAAGTTTAGACAATATAGCTTCTAGATTAGTATAATTAGAAGCTATTTGCTTTATGAACAAGGCTATTGTTTTTGAATCTTCATCATTTTGTACATATTTATTGCCAATATCATATTCTAACATGACTTTATTTGTTTCATTAGAAGGCGTATAGCCAAGCATATCAAAGTTAATGTATAGATCTATAGTTTTGGTTCTATTGTTCTTATCTATATATTTGACATAACTACTTGATCCCCATAGACCTTGTTCTTCTCCTGAAAATAATACAAATTCAAGGTTAAGTTTTAAATTTAATGGGGATAGAATACGTATAAGTTCTAAAAGAGCTGATACTCCACTGGCATTATCATCAGCTCCTGGAGCTCGAGTATTAGTATTATTGAGAATTTCTGCTCTGCTATCATAATGTGCTCCAATTATGATCGTTTTATTATATTGAGGAGAGGATGCTAAACTTTGTTTACTACTACAAATAATATTACTTAAATTAAAAGTTTGATTTTGATCAATTTGAGTATAATTGTGAAAAAATACTCTACCATGGCACAAGTGTTGAAGTTCACTTTTAAGCCAATATGCAACATCTTCAATATAACTTGATTTACTATTTCTGGTATGAAAAGATGATAAAATATCTATCCATTCTTTAAGTTTAGTTGAATTAACTTGATCTAATACTAAATCTGTTAGTATTTTAATTTCATCCCTATTATTATGTAGATGTGTTATGTCATGAAGACAAACTATTATAGAAATATTGCATAATAAGGTAAAATTAGGATTATTTTCTACCTCAGGTAAAGTGGTATAATTTATAAGAGTAATATTTGATGAAATAGCAACATATAAAGCAATTATTATTGACAGCAATAACCATAACAATTTGTATTTTTGAAATGACAATTATGACTTATATTTATAATACTTTATAACTGCCTTATCCTTTGAAATTCCTTTTTTATTCAATTATTTTTATTGTTGGATGAAGAAGAAGGTGAGGATGAATAGATAAGTAATAATCTAAAACTCCAAAAAAACCTATTTTGATTTTTTTAAATATTTTTTACTAATATTGATTACAACTCTTTTACACATTTCTGTTCTAGATGTATTTTATGGTCATATAATAATAGTAGATAATATCGTACATTCATCGAATGTACTACAAGATTATTAATATTCAATTAACAAATGAAAATAGAACGACAAAAGGATAATAATTACTATCCAGTTGTTTAGTAGTTTCATTTCATGAGTGACCCTTCTGGGGTCACCTTTATTCTAAACTATAATAACTTTAGAATAAATCAATTAAATCAAAACTAATATCATACTACTAGAATTCATTAATCATATCTACATAATCATCAACAATCTTTTCTGTAAAACTACTTTTGTATTTTGATAATAGATCTTGAAGTATTAGTTTGTCCATACCAATTTCGTAATACTTGGATTCATTCTGTTTACGTATATTGATAATATTTGCAGCTTTTAATCTTCCCATGTGCCATGATATTGTAGAGGGAACTTTTTTAGTATGTATTATGATATCATTGAATCTACATGTTCCATTTTCTAATATGTACAAGATAATTTTTCGAGTAGTTTCTTGCCGTAATAGCCCAATTACACTAGATTCATGAGGTGAAACATCATAAGAGAAATATCTGGTAACTCTATTATTGATCCTATTTACTCGTATCCTTCCAGTATTATCCAGAAATCTTAAATGATAAGATAAAACCCCATTTGAAAGTCCAGTCATTCTTAAAAGTTCTCTGTATCTTATTCCAGGAATTTCATTAACATATTTGACTATTTTATCCTGAACTAAATTTGTGTTGTTCTGATGGCGATGAGTAGACATACTATTAGACATTTTCTATACCTGCTTCACCTATGAGGACTTTTCAAAAAAGAGATGCCAAAGAATATAACCATTATCAACAAGATGAAGTGAGATAGTTCAATATTAACCTGAGGAATAAACATTGGATGAATATCTTCTGTAGAATTTAATAGATAAACATATTCAGCAACAACTAGTGTCATAAATCCCAAAGCCATGAACAATATTCTACTAGTTCTGGATTTTAGATATGCCATTATAGAAACAACAGCAAGAAATTGAGATAATATCAAAGCTACAAGATGCATTAGAATATGATAAATCATATGTTGATGAAATAAATGAGGTAGAATAAATGGAACTACAGAAAGAGAAATGACAATACTTGCAATCAATACTAATAATCTAGGTTTATTGTAAAATGTTCCAGGACTATTGTAATTTCTTAACAACAAGAAAAAATACCACTAATTGGCATAAATGTATTCTGGTACAACTTTAGAACGCAGAAATTTCTCAATGTGGTAATAACAGAAAATAATAACTATTTTCTTTAGTAATGTTCGAAGGTTGTACTATAAAATATAAAAGTAAAAAATCTATAGAAAGATACAATGCAAAATATTAAAAACTACAGTATTATTGCAATTTTAAGCCTATCACTGATAGCAGGAATTTTTAGTAATATTCCACTATCATATTCACAAAATGACACAATGTCAATGACAAATATGACAACAGAAGCGGAGGAGGAAGAACATGCAACTACTGAAGCAGGTCACGCAGCGGAAGAAGAAGAGGAAAAAGAATATAACAAAACAAGTACTGTGAGAGATTCAGTTACCGAATTGTTACAAGATAAGGTTATTCCAGCAGGAGATTTTATGCATCTTTATGATTCTACACCATACCACATTTTGAATGGACATGTAGCTCTAAAAGCTCTTTGTGAAGATGATAGTACTACCCCACTTCAGGTCTTAATTGGTTCTGCTCCGAACATGACAGTAGCTACTCTTGAAAATATAGCTCCACTATCAACTCCAGGAGAACAATGTCTATACCATGTTGATTTGATACCTGGTGGGAATGTAACAATAATAACAGATATTGCATTAAAGAATCCTGCAGAAGAAGATATGGAATTTCCCCCAACTGCAAGTGTAGTGATAGGAATAAATGAAATAACTAAAGGAGAGCATGGTCATTCTGAAAGTGAAGAGGAACATGCTGCTACTGAGGCTGGACAGACAGAATAAAAAAAAGATAAATAATAATATCACAAATAATTATTTTTTTTAGAGTCTTTTAATTCGATATTCTTTATACTTATTGAATGAATATTTAATAGCTAAATGTAATCTAGTAATTCATTTTTTATTCAGATATATTGTATTTATTATAAGGTAAAAAAATGGCATTTGCTGACCTCATAGATAGAGATATTATTTCTTTAAAAATGCACTACCAACAATTGTTCCTACCAAAGTAAAAGACCCAATAATTGCAGCAACAAATACAGTATCTGCTACTGCTGCTAATGGTTCACCTACTACTCCCATAAAGATTGAATATATAATAATTATAAATCCAATCAATGCGAATAGCCCTAAAACTATGGTTTTAATTTCATTATTTTGAGCATCTCTTTTATAATCATTAGACTTGTTAGACATGTTTTCAGCCATTATCAATATATCATATTTAATAATATAAAAACAATTTTTACAAATTATTCCTAAAGTAAACAGGTAAATAGAAGATTCCAGACTGAAATTTATATTTAAATCGTTATCATCTTATTATCTAGCATATAACACATTGGGTTCTCCAAATTTCTTTAGTATTCTTTTCTCACATTCTTGACCTTCTGGAGGTCTCAAATCATCACTAGCAATACATGCAAGAAATTTGTCTCCAATATGAATTAGACCTATGTCAGTATTTCTATCAAAAATAAATGTTCTACTTATAGTATTACTGCCAATATTTTCAAGTTCATATTGAACATCATCTATTACTTCTGATTGGATTTGGCCTTTAATCATAACCATTATCTTTAGTTTTTTAGTATCTATTCTATCTATGAGAGGTGAATTTATTTTTATTATAACTCTGTCATCATTATATTTCGTATCATATCCATCATAACTAGAATAACCATTATAATCAAATTCAGCGAAGCTATTTAATGCAGAATAATGAAAATTTTCACTTTTTAAATAAACTTGAGATAAAGGTTTAAAGAGACTTATGTAATTGGGGCTATCTACTGATAACACATCACCTTCATTACAATCAAAATAAGTAAAAGAGTCATATTCATATATCAAATCTTTAACATGATAGGCGCATACATGATATTCATCGTTAGAACTTGCTTCTACAATATCATTTTTCTTATCCACTTCGAGATCAACTGTTATAGTTTGTTGATATCTATCTATTTCAGATAATTCTATGTCTTTTATGACCTCTTCACCATTTAAAAGAGAACTAATTCTTAAAAAACCAGTCCTTTCTAGATTTTGTAAATAAATTTTAACTTTAACTATTAGTTTGCCTACGTCAGTATTTCCTTCTTGCATATAACCACCATTCTCATGGTAATTGTTGTAGAAACTATTTCCTTCTTGCATATAACCACCATTCTCATGGTAATTGTTGTAGAAACTATTTCCTTCTTGCATATAACCATTTTCTATAGCCGAAGCATTCGAATAAAAGTTCAGATTAAAAATTATTAAAGTTATCAACACAGCAGTCCAAAAAAGTCCTACAAGTAGTAACTTTTGCATATATACTTTATGCTTGCATAATATATTTAAATTAGGAAATAATAAGGAGGAACATATTATATACTAACAGAATAGAGATGAACTATATAGGATTCCATGTTATATGATTATATAAGAAAATTATCATATAAAAGAGTATATATTTTTAAAATCAGATTATCTTTTTAAGACATTATTTTTTTATTGGACATAAAATCTATTTTGTGATAATATGAAATGTTCCTACAAATGCTTTTTCATTATTTGATTTGGTTTCTAAATTCTATCTATTACTTATCATGATGGTTAACAGGTTGAGTTTATCTGTTAAAGAATTATTAATCATATATAATATTGTATATTAGATCGTTGTAATAAACTATTTTTATAATATTAATTTTGATAATTTTACTAGATAATAAAGAGAAATTTTATGTTATGATGGTATATTTTGAGGATTAATCTCTTTTAATGCATCAATATTACCACCTAAAGGTATGATCATATTTTTCATATTCTCTAACATCATTCCTATATAGGAGTGATTGTTATCTCCAGGATTGCCAGGTAAATTATCATCACTCAATGTTTCCACAATTGAAATATTTCCTTCTTTGGCTATTTGATCAACTATGTTGGTAGGAAACACTTCAGATGCAAATATTGCAGGCACTTTCTCAATGCGAACCTGATCTATTAGATCTGCAATATCTTTGGGACTCGGATCACTAAAATCTGTGGCTTGAATGGCTCCTATTACAGTCATTCCATAACGAGGAGCAAAGTAAGCCCAAGAATCATGATAAGTAAGCAATTTTCTATTTTCTAATGGAATTGTCTCAACAGATTTTTTAATTCCTTTATCTAGTTGTTTTAGTAATTTTGTATATTTATTTGAGTTTTCACTATAATATTGTGAATTAGATGGATCCATTTCTATTAACTTGTCACGTGTTAAATTTGCAAACTTAATGGCATATTCTACATTTAACCAAAGATGAGGATTTGGATCACCTTTTTCTTTTGGGAAACTAAAATCAAAAATCCAATCTTGTTTTGATATTGTCTTATCTCCCAGTTTTAATAATTGAATATTATTTGGAGTTTTAGAAATTACATTATTTGCAATCTTTTCGATATTTGTTTCTAAATTAAGCCCATCAATGATAACAAGATCTGCATCATTAATTTTTATTGTATCTGAAGGAATTAGTTCGAATGTATGAGAATTTATACCTTCTGGAACAAGTCCTATTAAATTAATTTTATCTCCCCCGATATTTTGAACTATATTGGTTATTGGTGCAACTGATGTTACTACGTTTAATAATTTTCCTCCTCCAGTAGCATTCTCTTTAACTGTAGTAGTAGTATTATCTTCTTGAATTGCGGTCCCATATAAATTTGTAAAAGATATTAAGGAAAAAAGAAATAGTCCCATGTCTAAAATAAATATTCTTCTCATTGTCACGGAAGTAGAATCAATTTTCATTCAACAAATTTTATGTATCTGGTATTAATTAATTGTTACAATTATTATTCAAATACAAAATAAAAATAATAATAATAACAATATACTATAGGATCGAAATTATTGTTTTAGTTTCTTTTTGCACTTTCTAATGTAACATCCTTATTCATAATCAAGTTATATAGAAAGGTGTGTTAAATAATAAATGAAAATTCACATTATTTTAATAAAGAAATTATAAAAATAAATAATACTTAAACCAAAACTTAATTATCTATTAATACCAATACTTTTAACTCTTGCATCAATAGTATATGTTACCGTAAATGGTTCACCATTTGTTTTATGAAAAACTAGTGCATTTCCTACGAAATTAAATGAACCAGAACTTATTCCAGTACCGTTTATTTCTATAGGAACATCAATTATATCTCTCATATGAGTAATCGCAATACTCTTATTACCTGGTAATACTGCATGATAGGGTTCACCATGTAATGAATCTGGTGTCTGTTCTGGAGCATACATATGAAGAATCTCTGCCTCTATTGGTTTACTAGCAGTAAATGTGACCGTTCCAGACCAAACCTTTCCATCATCTCTTAAAGGAAGAGCAAATACTACCTCATGAGATGGTTGTCCTGGGTGCCTTACAGGAGCAGGTTGAGACATAACCGTCTTTTGTTCTATAAATGTGTCGCTATCATTATCTAGAATAGAAGATGAATATAATAACGAGGAGTTATTTTTAGTGTTTATATCTGAAGAGGCGAAAACTATTGAGCTGAAACCACTAAATACTATGAATATCCCAGTTCCAGTCATAAAAAATATAATTGTAGGAATTAAAAATGATGTATTGGAATTATCCATATGAAATTTATCTTTATCAAATGAATTGAACATAAAGCCTCTAAAATAAATTTAATGAAGTGTTTTAATTAAGTGTTTTGAAATGCCAAAAGTATTTCTTTTAAAAGAGACAATGATAAGTTCTATATAACACGAAATAAAAAATAGGAATATGATAAAATTTATCTCAATTCTAATTTCATTTCTGACGCTTTTAATTCTTGTAAATTTGAATCATGTTGTTGTTTCGTATAGTGAAGACCTCTCTAATCAAAATACTAAAAAAAATAATACAGATTTTGATATCTCTAACTTAGTTTTTGAAACTGGTTCTAGTCCTTTTAATCTTACATATGCAGATTGGACTGCAAAATGGTGGCAATGGGCATATTCAATTCCACAAAATATTCATCCTGCATACGATGATACTGGAAAATTCTGTAAGGAGGGTCAGAAAGAACCTACCTGGTTTTTCCCAGGGACATATCAACACTCAGTTATACGCTATTGTGAAATTCCTTATGGTGTAGGAATACTATTTCCTATATTAAATTCTGAATGTTCATTTGCTGAATATCCACAAATGAAAACAAAAGAAGATTTAAGTAATTGTGCTAAAAAAATTCAAGATAAAACGGTTCCAGAGTTTGTAACACTTAACGGTGTAAAAATACCAAATCTAGAAAATTATCGTATTCAATCAGATATTTTTAATTTTACGTTACCTGAAAGTAACATTTTAAATTTACCATCAGAGACCTCTCAAGCAGTTTCTGACGGAAATTGGGTATTTCTAAAACCTTTACCTCCTGGTGATTATGAACTTAAATTCAAGGGAAACATTAAGACTACAAATAATGAAACAAATGGTAGTAAAGACAAAGACGAATTTGCAGGTCCTATAGGCTGGAATTATACTACTACATATATACTAACTGTAAAATAATAATTTAATTACACTTTCTTTTCTATGATTATTATAATAACACATAATGATCTTTATTGATCCCTTTATATTAGTAATAGGATATTTAATAATCACATGAGAACTTTTTCCTAAAATTAAAAATATAAGAAACATAATAAGTTCCTCACCCAATCGTATTAAAATTAGATAAAGATTTCCATAGATACCATGTGGCTATACTTCTATAAGGCCTCCACGGTTCAGCTATTTCCATCATTGTATTTGGTTTTGGAAGTTCTGATAAAGAATATACTTTCTGTATAGCTTTTCTTACTCCTAAATCTGTAACAGGTAATACATCTTGTCTTCCAAGAGAAAATATCAAAAACATTTCTGAGGTCCATCTACCAATTCCTTTTACATTTACCAATTTATTGATAATTTCTTCGTCATTCATCGTTGGCAATTCTTCTAGATTTATTCGACCATCATAGATATGTGATGCCAGATCCTTTAAATAATCTATTTTTCTATTAGATAAACCGACTTTTTTTAAATTATCATTGGATGAATTTAAAATTCTAGCAGGAGTTATTTCATTATTATCGTAGTAATTAATAAACCTATTATAAATGGCATTTGCAGCTTTTCCTGCTAGTTGTTGATAAATAATTGATTCTATAAGAGATTGAAAAGGATCGTTTCGAATCTTTATAGAATATTTGCCAACTACTTTTATTATTTTTTCTAGATTGCTATCTGCTTTACAAAGGTATTGTAAAGCATCAATGTTCCATGATTCCATCGCATTACAATAGGTTTAATACTATTCCCATTAATGAAATATTCGAAGTAAAGCAATTTATTTTAATGAAAGAGATATCTCTATTTCTGTATAACTATTATTGAATATTAGAAATACTTTTTTTATGTATATTTAGTTGTGCTAAATGACTATTGGAATTAGATAAAAGAATTTTATAATACAAAATATTTTTAACATAATATGAATTTAAGATGATAATTATTAAACATATTTAATGTATAGAATCACTTTTCTCATTATATAAAAATAAAGATATTTATATCCGTAGAATTATTTTTAATTTTCAGTAACATTTTAAATCCTATATCTTCACATCTGTATATTTATTTTCCAGAAATTGCCTTCTCATCAATAATGTTTTGAGCTTATGAATACCATATCCAGTAATAGATGATATAGCGATTACATCGTTATTTAGTTCTAATTTATCTACAATTTCATTAATCATTCTTGTATCAATTTTATCAACTTTAGTTAATACTGTAAATAATTTGGATTTATTAACATTTAATTCTTCTAAAATATCCATACAATTCAAATATTTTATTCTCATATCTTCGATTTTCTCTGATGAATCTATTAAAAGTAGTATCAGATCAGCACCAAGCGATTCTTCTAAAGTAGATTTAAATGCATCAATCATGTAAGTTGGAAGTCTACTGATAAAACCTACTGTATCTACAATTAATGCTCCTGCTTCTCTTTCCTTATTTTTGTTATTATGAGAAACTTTAATGGATCTTGTGGTAGTTGAAAGAGTTGTAAATAAATTTGATGATGTTTCTTTATATTCATTTGTAAGCAGATTAAACAGAGTTGTTTTTCCTGAACTAGTATAACCTACTAAAGAAACAACAGGTATTCCTCTTTTCTGTCTTTGGTGTTGATAGATATTGCGTTTTATTTTAGCATCATTTATCTTGTCTTTAATAAACGACATTTGTCGTTTGAGATCACGAAACTGTACATCTACTATATATTCTCCCATACCACCTTTTCCTGCTCTTTCATTACTTTTACTTAACAATTTTGCATTTTCACGTACTCGTGGCATCTCATATTCAATTTCAGCTAATTGGATTTGTAATTTTGCTTCAACTGTAGTAGCTCTTGTATAAAAGATATCTAAAATTAATCTTTCACGGTCTTTAACAGGTATTCCTATCAATTTCTCAAGGTTAAAGATTTGTTTTGAGCTCAAATGTTCATCAACAATGATTTCTTCTATTTGGTTAGTTTCTTTTACAAATTTTTCTATTTCTTCTGCTTTGCCTGAACCCATTCCATATTTTGAATGATTAAGATATTTTTGTGTAAAAACTTTGGCAATTTCATAATCTGGAATAGACAGTATAAGCTGTTTACCCTCATTTATGATAAAATCGTCAGGGTATGTTACTAATATTACTTTAGATAATTTCAATCTTCGACCAATCCATATAATCTTCTATACTATATTCATTTTGGTGTCCTCTCGAACAACTATGTATCATGTTGTTTTTAGTAATCGATAATTTAAATTCCTCATTATTAGTGTTTTCTTCAATGATATATATTCCTGGAAAAACTTCACCGCAGGTTTTACATTTTAACATCAGCATTGGCATTATCTTATTATCCCTATTCTATATATAAAATGAAGTTGTTATTATACTAGCTTATTTATTGATTATTAATGTTAAAAATAATAATTAATTCTTATAATTGTTGAAAGCCTCTATTGTCTTGGTATTATTAACATTAATTCTCATCATAAAGTCAATATTCAAAATCTTAAATTAAAGAACAAAAGATGAAAGTGGCAATTTATATTTTTGTGCCAATATCATAGAAATAACTACTTTTTTTATATATAAAATATTCTCAGGATATATTTTAGATAAAATAAAAGATGACAAAGTAGGTGGAATGAATTACTATTGTATTAGATGCTTATATATACCAAAAACAAAAATCCATATACTCGTTATATTTAAAAATTTTATTGAGAAAGGTTATAATTTTTGGAACAGGTAATTTTGCAGAAATTATATATATCTATTTAAAGCAGTCTTCAGAATTTGAAGTTGTAGCTTTTACAGTTAATGAATGGGCGTTAAAAGACCATAACAACATATTTTGTAACTTACCTGTGGTTCCATTCGAATCAGTTCAAGATATTTATCCATCTACTAAATTTGATATGTTTATAGCAATAGGATATACTAATATGAATAAAAAAAGAGCAAAGATATTTTATGAAGCCAAAACAAAGGGATATAAATTAATAAGTTATGTACATCCTACATCTTCGATTAGTGAAGAATTTCATATGGGTGAGAATTGTTTTATCTTTGAAAAAAATGTAATTCAACCTTTTGTTACCCTAGGAAATAATATAATAATTTGGACAGGTAATGTAATAAGTCATCATACGAAGATAAAAGATCATTGTTTTATTGTTTCACATTCCGCAATAGCAGGAAATGTGACTATAAATTCATATTGTTTTATAGGAATGAATGCTACTATAAGAAATGGTGTAAAAATTGCTCAAGAGACTGTAATTGGAGCAGGAGCCATTATACTAAATGATACAGAGGAAAAGGGAGTCTATACCAATAAATCTACCATTAAATTAAATATAACAAGTGATAAGTTAAAATCATTATAGTTTCTTTAAAGTAGCTAACATGATATTATATATTTTTTTATCTCATGATGTTGATTGGAGAAAACAAGGACCAGAAAAAGAACATATTTTTGCTCGGAAAGATAGATTTGAAAATTCAGTGTTCGAGAGAGTTGATAAAGAAAATTTATATTATAATTTTGTAGAAATAATGGATTTGGAAGAGAAATTTGGTGTTAGATCCACATTTTTTTTCAGAACGTATTATGAAAATGGAAATTACTTAGATTATGAAGAAGAAATTGCATCTCTTCTGAATGGAAAGTGGGAAATAGGATTACATACGGATGGCAATTCCATCAGGAATTTAGACTTGCTTCAAAAAGAGAAGGCAAAATTGGAAATTCTTACTAGAAAACCAATATTTGGAAATAGAGTCCATTATCTTCATTTTGATAATAAATTACTATCAAAACTCCATCAAATTGGATTTTCTTATGATTCAACTAAAAAAAAATACAAGAATCATATTAGTATTGATGATATGAATTATAGAAAAATTGATGGCATAATAGAATTTCCAATTACTATAATGGACACATACTTATTTTCATATTTAGGAGTAACAGAGGAAAATATCTTAGATATTTTCCAAGAAACTATATCTACACTAACATCCAAAAATGAGTCTGATAATATCAAAATTATAACTCTACTTTGGCATGACAATGTTTTAAAAATGAAAGGAGGAAGAATGTATAAAAATATACTTGAATATTTGACGTCAAAAAACAATATCAAAATTATGCGAGGCATTGATCTTGTTAATATGATCAATAAATTTGATAAAGACTAAAATAAACAAAATTGGCAGCTCTAGTAAATCCAAATTAAGATAATCATATTTAGAGAATACAGTAATTTATCTAAAACTATCGTATATTGTGTCACTTTTTTGTT
>JAATVK010000057.1 GCA_014523485.1 Nitrososphaerales archaeon TH5894 | reverse complement strand
TAATTGTTGTAATCATCAACGTATTTTTTCGCCAAGGTATCTCTAACAATCTGCAACAATTGTGCTATTAGAATAGGCTTTTTTATTAACATAAATTTAGAGGGATCGTATTCTAACGTATCATATGCTGACATTAAAATCACCTTAAGTTCAGGATTAAGACCTGTTAGTTTATTACATAACTCATAACCGTTAAGCTTAGGCATACGATAATCAGAGAGTATTAATCTGTATTCTTGAATATTTTTCTCTAAAGTCTTGAATGCTTGTATTGAATCAGTAAAGGTAAAAACTTTGAAACCATTCTTTTCTAATGCTTCCTGAAATAGATCTACTAAATCTGCTTCATCGTCAATGATGGCTATAGCTTTGGATGCCATACCAATATCACCATTAAAATATTATAATATTTAAATTTTATTTTGATATTTAACATAATTATTATAATATATAAAATTTTTTCAATCAAATTTAACAAAAATGTAAGATGTACAATTATAAAATAATATTTATAATAGATAATAACCTAATATTTTGTGAAAATTACATACTAGAAATATTTTTTTAACTATATCAATTAGTTTACTCATTAATATTGGTTTAAAATAGACTTGTAATTTCAAAGGATTAATCTCTATATCATTAGCTGCTGTTATAATAATTATTGTGATTGCAGTGTTTATTTCTGTTGCTATTTTTTTTGCCAAATCACACTTGATAAGGCATTTTATAATCGCAAAAAATTAAATCAATTTCCTTCTGATTTTCTTTGATATGTTCTAGTGCTAACAGTGGATTAGTAAAACCTGCTACATTATATCCATTTGTTGTTAGCACATCTTCAAATAACTGTACCGTATCCGCTTCATCATCAACAATAGCTATCAAATGACTCACTATTAAGAAATCATCTTCAAATATTAATTGACATATATTATATATAGATTAACGGCTTTATAAGCGATATAAGGTTAGATATAACTCTTATAATTTTAAATGAAATATTCAATTAATATACTTTTAAATATTGATGCAAAACATACACAAGGGAATGAAAAAGGCTATTGAAATTCTAAAATGATTCAACTAATAGTATTATCTTTTAATATATCAAAATCTATTTTAAATTGATTTAACAATTAATAATTTTATCTTCATATATAAAGTATTATAGATTGGCAATTAAAGGTAACAAAACAGAAGGAGGTTCTTTGAGGCTCATGTGAAACACATGTCCTCTAGTTTGGTTTTTTCAGTCCAAAGAACTCCAAACAGATCCTCTTCCTTAATTAGACAATATAGTTAAATAAAGTTAAAACAATTTGTGTTGATTTAATCTTTGATGTTTTAATAGTCAAAAATAAAAACTAAAAAATGCACGAGTAGGAGATGGATGAATATCAAAGCTTTGTCTGTCTGTCTATCAAATGTAGGTCCTAAATCTCAAATATTTAATTGTTAACTTATTAGTTATGTTATTTCTTGAACTTTCTTTCAGTTATATTACAAAAATGATTAAAAGAATAAATCTAAGGTGATATTATAATATATAGAATCATATAATTACAAATATTTAATTAAATAATAAATTACTCATATTAAATTATTACAGTGTATAAGATGATGAATAGAAGTAGATTTAAAAATTCTAAACAGAATCAAAAAAATAATTCAAAAATAAATCATAAAAAAAATAAAAATAAAAATAACAATGATATTATTGATTATACCGATAAAAAAATAATTGAATTACTAGTCGCAAATAATGACAATGCTTCTATATCAAAAAAATTAGATATACCGTTAACTACCATCCAGAGAAGAACGAGAAAGTTATTTGAAAAAGGATTGGTATCTACAAAGATTGAATTAAATTATGAGAAATTAGGATACAAACGAGGATTATTACACATATACCTTCAAAAAGGTTTAATGGAACAGATTGGAAAAAATGTGGTACAAAAACGGGGTATCTTATCTGTTTCTGTTCATGTTGGTAATTCAGACATTGTTGCTCTATTTACTTATAGAGATAGCAAAGATCTGTTAGAAACAATAGGAGAGATAAAAGAGATTGAAGGTGTAGAAAGAGTATTATGGTCTGAAGAAGTTTATTTTATAACTTCATCTCAACCAAACAAACTTTTCCTTTAAATATTTGTTATTACCTAAATTTTTTTAATTCAATTATAGTATTATTATATAAAGTTTTTTCCTTTCTCTATCTATATTTATATCTAAAAGACTTTCACCTCAAGAAATTTCTTTTTTTTATGAACAAAAATCGTCTTTGAATTATTGAGATAAAAAACTATAACTATATTTAGAACTTATTTCAACCAATTAAAAGTGAATTTGTATATGAGTTAAATATTATTAGATAGAATCTAAATTAAAGATGACCTTTGACAATATAGATGATATACAAAACATTGAGTATCAAAATAGAGGAATCAAAGAAATTTTAAAATCGCTATTAGAGACTCCTATTGGAATTCATCAAATATTTGTCTATCCAAATATAGATATGCTGAGAAAGCTTTACTTTCACTATATTAAAAGCCTATTAGATAATAATAATGAAATTATAATATTTTTACCATATTATGAAACTGCTGAATCAGTAAAAAAAGTGTTATCTTCATTTTCAATTGATTATAATAATGATATTATTGATCAGAACAAATACATAGACAAAAAAGATACAGTAATAGAAGATGTAAATAGATACATTAACAATGGTTCCTTAGTAATTATTGATTCAGAGAAGGCTTTTTCTAATGCACAAGAAATAGAAACAATAACAAAGACAAATGATCAAATTGATAAAGATAATACGATAACTCATGCTAATAGTAGTAATCCTAATAGAAATAACAATTTTCTATCTCTAGTACGAATGTCTCTGTACCAAATAAACAAATTGAGAAAGGAAGGTATAACAATTATTGCAGACTATGGATTTATTTATAACAATAATAAAAAGGAGAAATTTGAAAATTTAATAGAATTAGAAAAATCTATACCTTATTTTTTTGACAACATAAAAATAAGACAAATTTGTTTGTACAATCAAAAGGATTTTTTTCATAAATTTACGAAACAACAAAAAAAAGAGATACTTGATTTACATAGCAGAACCATAATAATGATGGATTAATAATAGTAAACAAATCAAAAGCAATAATAATAATTATTATTATTGTAAGTGAATTCTAAATATATATTATATTATATATGATTTCTAAAATCATATAAATTAAGGTTTAATTACCATTTTACATGTTTTCGTAATGAATTATATAATAAATATGATAGATCTTGAGAGATAGTGTTAAATAACTTGGATTCTATAGGTAATTAGAATCATGATGATCAATTTTTCTAGGATAATTGAATAATAATAATGAATATTGTTAATAAAGAAGAGATACAAAAAATTAGTGATATAGGTATTTTTCACCCTTTTGATAAGACTGATTATAGAATAATCTCATTACTCGTTATTGGCTACGACAACAAGAAAATATCTTTTACCTTAAAGGTGCCATTGAGTACAATTCAGAGAAGGGCTAGAATAATATTATTATCTGGAATAATAGCTCTAGAATATATCCCCAATTTCAAAATGTTAGGCATCAAAAAAGGGTTATTGCATACTTATCTTGCTGATGGTCAACTACGCAACACAGCCGAAAAGATATCAACAATGGAAGGAATTTTATCAGTATCACTGCATGTTGGTAATTCAGATATAGTCGCAGAATTTGTGTATGACAATAGTGAAGAATTAGTAGATATTATAGCAGCAATCAAGGAAATTGAAGGTGTCGATAAAGTAATGTGGTCAGAAGAAGTATCCAAGTTACCAACACATAAGGAGAATGTAATGAAATCATTTAATAAATATTGGAATAATAATAATCATAATACAAATTATAAAGATAAGAGTACAAGAAATAACCATAATAATAATACTAAGAATAATAAAAAGCATTAAGTATTAAGCACAAGTATATTAATATTCGTTATTGATAGAGTAAATAATGCATTCAACTTGGAGATTGTAAAGAAGCCTATAACCATTAGCACAATCCTGGAAATAGTTGATCAGTATTAACCTAGCAGTTATTACCGTTATTAATTAATTGATTTATTTAGAGTACTCTAATCATTTTTACTATTAGTAATATTAGAATTCTTGAAAGCATTAGGGTTTAACTGAAAAAAATTCATATTCAATCAATAATAAAAATAAATCAAGAATAACTATTTTTTATTTTCATTATTATTTATCGAATCTTGTATATTGGCTTTTAAAGATAAAGCATTATGGTATACCTTGAATGAAGCTGGGAGGATACCTATTGGTTCACCATCTAGAGTGACAGTCATATTTCTTCCTTTTGAAAGTAAAGTGACTTGTGATACTTGATAATAGAGTATGTTATCTTCTTCAGTATAACTATCGTCACCTTTTAAACTGACCAATTTATCAAGCATCTTAAGACTTCCTGAATTCTTCAGGATAACGAGATCCATTAGTCCATCTGACATATTAGCTTTTGGGGCTGCGTTGAATTTTCCACCCAAGAATTGGCCATTAGCAATTATGCCCATAGTAAGATTAGAAGAGATTGTCTTGTCACTATCTAAAATTATTTCGCATGAATTGCTCTCATATGTAGGTACAGTAGAAATTATACTTGCCACAGTAGATATAAGACGACTTTTTACTTTAGTCCTAACTTTTTTTGATCTATTGATTATTTCAGCTCCTACACCTATTTCTGCAGCATTTAAGACTATCCTATTACGAGTTAAAGTAGGATCATCTTTATCAGCTGTTGTAACTCCTATTACATCTATTTTACTTTTTTTCATCTCATTTATATGCATAAAGGAGTCAATCCCTTCATATTGTAATCGTAAAGACGCTGCAAGTACATTTCGGCTCCCAGATGGAATAATATGCAATACACCATCAGGATTAACTGACTTCAAATGAGATCTAGGTTTGAATCCACTCGAAATAGTCACAGAATTATTCCTACTAGATCGATTATAAAAAAATCCGTTAGCAACTTCATTAATTGTACCATCTCCTCCTACTGCTACTATATTTTTGTATCCTTCTTTCAACAACTTTCGTGTGATAAGTGTTGCATCATTTGTTTTTTTTGTGAAAATAATTTGATGATTAGTAGGAAGAAATTCTTTTATTTGTGAGTAAGTTTCGTCCCAGTTTTTTCCGGTATTTCCTCCTTGAGAGTTAGGATTCAAAATAAAAATCAGATCATTGAATTTAGAGTTATCATTTATGTTTGTAATCAATTTGGAATTTGTTTTTTGAGGAGTCAATGTTATAAAACCACTACCGTAGGAAATAACTACCAAGTAACTAAAAGAACTATTGAAAAATTTTTCTCTAAGATTTAATGTAAAAATTCAATAAATTTATTTTAATAGAACAAATTTAACTATAATTAATAATAGAATAAAAAATTGAAATTTGGTTAACGAGTCAAGTTAATTGCGATTTATAAATAAATTTATTACACTTAAAATGTTGAAGAATATTCATATTGATTTTGGAAAGTTCGGCTCTCCCTTCAAGGAACATTTAGATAATAGGTATAGCCTGTTTCCTCGAATAATATCCAATCTTTTTTTTGACAAGAAATAATACGAAAATCCTCTTAAAATTCCTTGTTGTACTTACCAACAATCAGGAGATGCTAAAAATCGATATTTTGCACAATATTCTGCTGTATTGGAAGCTATACCTGTCATTGTATCATGTATTGTCATAATAAACAACATTGCAACAAAGAAGATGCTGAATCCAACAAACACCCATTTTAAAACTAGTTTAATAGAATTTTTTTTGCTCAAGGTCGATGACAGCATCAAATTAGAAATTGAGTTATATTCTATATAATTATTATAGTACATTTTTCGAAACGAGAATCAACAATCTTTTATCCTACCTGCTCTAGTTATAATATACCTCAATCAAAACTGCTTGAGCAATTCATCACCGTGGGTGTTAAGGTTGGCAAATCAATAACACCCACTTTTGAACACTCATTTAGAACAACACTCATTTAGAACAACACTCATTTAGAACACCCTTAGAATCAACAGAACAATAAAATTAGATAAACAGTTAATTTTCAATAAATTTACTTTAATGAATTTTATTTGATTTTTGATATTTTATTTTATTTTATAATTTTTCTAATTGGTCTAAGGAGAGCAGTTGAAATTATTTCTTTATTATTGTCAAAATTGTTTGAAAATGATGGATTCAATAACCACATAGGATTTGATAATCCCTTGACAGGAAGGACTAATGCAAACCAACATAAACTATAAATAAATTGTTTTGTATTTTTCTTAGGAATATCATTTGCCATTGATTTAATTTAACTAATGGGTATTGATGTAATTTCAGTTTTGATAGATTATATAGGGAAAAAATGTGATAAAAAATTTATATTGATTTTTACTATAAATAATAATAATTATATGTAATAATAATCATCATAATATAAATAGAGATGGTATAATTGCTGATCGTGACATTAGGTATTCAATCTATTGTATTGTATAATATTATTATTATAAATATAGTATGAAATACTATTATGTATAGTTTAAAAAATATTGAAAACTTAATTTTTTAATTGGATAATACTAGAAATAGATATAACATTAATTTATTACTAATTACTAGTAAATTATTATTATCATAATCATAATAGCAATTAAGATTATTGATTTAATGTTTAAAGTTCTTCTGCCTTGTTTGCAAGTCTGTTCCTTAACTTTTCAATTGTAGAACATTTAAAATATTAGAAATTGTTCAATTTCTGAATCATCTAAAATTGTATAAACCTGCGAATGTAGTTGCAGGATTCTAGTTCCCCTCCGAGAATATCGAATTTTTATCATAATTGATAGTAATATACTACTTTGATTTCTGTATTCTTAAATATTTGATATATTCTTTTTTCTTTTGTCATTATTTCATATCTATACTTTCGAATTGAGTAATTGATTACTATTTATGTTCTTTTTTTGTTTCCCTAATGGAATGGTAAAATCTGATGAAAAACCTTTAATTTTGAAGTTATAGAATTTTCTTTGCAGTACAAATAACTAAAATTTTAAATTTATAATTGACGTATAGGCAAGGCAATACTATAGCCTTCTATATACATCTTTGGTTCTGTTAGGTTATGGCTTTAAAATAAGTAAGGTGAATAGAATATCTTAATATATAATTAACACGCAAATAATATGATCCAATCCTGAATGAGACTTATTATTTCCATAATAAAATAGAAATACTTCAAGGCTCAGGAGATGTTTTAGAAAAAGTAAAAATAATACTAAATAATGCAGAAAGTGTTGTAAATGCCTGTTTAAATCCCTTTTTTCTACAAAGTTATGTAAATAATTTCGAAATTCGAAATAGCTATATAAATGCTCAAAGTCGGTGTGTAAAACTTCGATGTATTACAGAAATCACTAAAGATAATATAGAACAGTGTAGGCAGCTGATGTCGATCGCAGAAGTTAGACATTTACCAAAAGTTATCGGTATCTTTCTAGTAACTGATAAGGAGTTTTTTAGTGATATAGACCCATTACCATTTTCTACTTCTTCTCAACTATTGTATAGTGGAATGGAAGAAGTAGTAAAACAACAGCTTGGCATATTTGAAAGTTTATGGAATAAATCTGTTTCCGGAGAAAAAAAAATAGCAGAAGTAGAAAAAGATATTGTTTCAAACGGTACTAAGGAATTAACTGATGAAAATGAAATTAAATTTAGAACCTTTTTACTTAAAGATCCATATAAAACTCAACAACTTTTGATCCAATATATACAAAAAGCAACTAAAGAAATCTTAATCATCCTTCCATCAATAAATGCTTTCTTTAGACATAGAAAAATAGGGATATTTAATATTTTAGAAAAAAAGTTATTTAATATAAATAATAATAACAATGATGATGATGATTTAGAAAACAGTAACAAATTATTAGTTAAAATATTAACTCCAGCTAACAATAAAATAGAGAAAAATATAACAACTATTTACAAGAGAATAAAAAAAACAAACAAACAAAAAGAAGAAAATATTGAATTTAGAAGAATAGAATCATTATCCGAAATCAAGACTGCATGCATAATCCTAGACAAAAAAGATGTAATAATTATTGAATTAAAAAATGATTCTAAAGATAATTTTTTGGAAGCAATTGGATCATCAATATATTCTAATACTCCAACTACTGTTTTTTCCTATATCTCAATTTTTGATACTCTTTGGAGCCAAACAGACTTATATAATAGTATTAGAATCGCAAATGATAACCTGCAGAGTACCACAGAAGAATTGAGAGAATCGTTACAAATATTAGCAAACGTAAATCAAGAACTTACATTAACCAATGAACTATTAAATCACCACGATAGAATGCAAAAAGAATTCATAAATGTCGCAGCCCATGAATTAAGAACTCCTACTCAATCTATTATAGGATATTGTGAAATGATAGATGCTTTTCCTGAAAATACAGCAAAATATTTAGACCCTGTAAAAAGGAATGCTGAAAAATTATATAGATTAACTGAAGATATCTTAGATGTATCAAGGATAGAAAGTGGTACTTTAAAACTCGAAAAAAGCAAATTTGATTTAAGAGAAATAATAGTAAATTTAATTGAAGATCTAACAGCAAAGATGAAAAAGGAAGAGAGTGCAATAAGATCAAACCAAGAAAATCCTGATAAAAATACTAATATTCAACTAATATATCCGGAATTATCTGCAGAGCCTTTATTTGTTTATGCGGACAAAAATAGAATACAGCAAGTACTTTCTAATTTATTAAGCAATGCTTTAAAATTTACAGAAGATGGAGTAATTACAATTAATACAGAAAAATTCCTGGATAAAATTAATAATAATGCAAATAATGAAGAAAACGAATTTGTGTCTATCAAAATAAAAGATACCGGAAAAGGAATAGACCCTGAGGTATTACCCCGACTATTTGAGAAATTTGCAACAAAATCTGATAAAGGAACAGGTTTGGGTTTGTACATTTCAAAAAATATCATAGATGCTCATGGAGGAAAGATATGGGGACATGATAACAATAAAAATGGAAAGAATGGTGCAGAATTTGGTTTTATTTTACCTTTATACAATATATAAAATTTAAATTCTCATATATAAATTTGATTAATCTATATTCTACAATTCCTCTATGGATAGCATTAATTTCATTTTTTATATATAGAAAACCTATGCCTAAATCAATTATATTGGGGCTGGTAGCGGGATTTGCAGGCCTTATGCTACTTATTGTTCCTTCTCTGGTGTATTCGCTTCTTCAGGTATGATAATGCTTAGTGGAGGATTAATGCTTAGCATTGTGGGTGTTTCTTTAGGAGAATATAATCATATAGATTTCTCGGAGCTAATATCTGGTCAGTCCTTGATAGCTCAAATTTATTTAATAGCAATCATTAAAGTAGTTGGGTTTACTAATTTCTACTGGCTTCTTAGAATTACGACTCCTTCTCTTGCTAACACCTTTGCTTATGTGTCCTGTTATCGCAGTATTTCTAGGTTGGGCTCTACTTCATGAGTCTACAAGTATTTTGAATATAATAGCGATGGTAGTAATTTTAGCGGGAGCAGCATTAATGGTTACATCTCTAGGAAAACACAACTATCATAAATTCAAAAATGAGAAGGAAGGATCTTATTTGAATAATATAGGAATTATAAATTAAAGTAATGATAACAAAGACTATCAAAATCTAGGATGAATAATGAACAAATCCATTATTTATCTTCCACTTCCAGGCAATCCTATTCCTTTGAATGGAGAGCGATAATCACTTTTTTCTTCTATTCCTTCACTTGTAGTAACTTTTACAATACTTATATTAGTTTCAGGTTTAGGATAAAAGAAAAAAGATTGTGCTGGCTCCAGTAAATCTAGATCTTGAATATCTCCTTTTCCTAAATTTACTATTATTCCAGTAAGAGGGTCTGTTCCTGTATTGGTTACTTTAACTCTGTAAAAAGTTCCCGAAATATCAGTTTTATCTTTAATAGCATCAATTTCTAATGAATATTGT
>JAATVK010000056.1 GCA_014523485.1 Nitrososphaerales archaeon TH5894 | reverse complement strand
GATCTCCTATATGTAATTGTGAAGCAATTGTAGTTAATCCTGTTGGTTCATATACTACTGCCAAACAAATATTTTTTAATTTGTCTTCAACGGTAAATAATACATGTCCACCTTGAATAATTTGTGGCTTTGTTACTATTACACAGTTAGAATATCCAGAAGTAAAAGATTTTATCATGGACAATTTCAATTCATTCTGTAAATGCATTCCAGTTCCTTGATTAGAACGATAAATCATATATCCTGCTAGATCTTCTTTGATATCCAGAATTTTCAGACTATTATGTAATACCTGAGGATCTTCTCCTCTAATTCCACAAAACACCGGATCAGGTCCATGTGGTAATATAAGAACTCGTTTATGTTTATAATCATAACTGTTAAATGTAGAGGGAAATGTTGTATCGTGGAGACGAATAACATTTATTGGATCGATTATTCTAAGAGTTCCACAATTTTTAATTTTTCTATATGCTAATATCTCAAATGTATGATCTGAATTCAATAAACATCCAATAGCAGCTATAGCTCCAACTAATCCTTGACCATTTCCAAAACTAAAATAGTTTAAATTATATTTTTGTGCTAGTTTTGTTGCTTTTTGTTTACTAAGTATATCAAACATTGCAAGTCTATGGAATTCCTTAATTTCATCAGGAATATCCTTGCTTTGCAAACAAACCAAGCCGGGATTAGCACCTTTACCAATTTCAGAATTTTTTTCTAGCTCATTTTTAATAAAATCAATTATATTTTCATTATTTTTAGCTTTAGTCATTATTCTCAAACAAACAGCACCATTTCCACGAGTTTTCCAGGGAATATTGGGGTTTAATCTTATTAACAAAGGATAATCTAAAAATTTCACGTTTTTTTTGTTAAGATAAGATATAACATTGAAAGCTAAATGAGTAGTACATTTTCCCAATGTTGAGTCTGTATCATCGAACCCTATATGCAGAATATTATTGTCATTTGTATTTGTGTTCACCAACATTTCTAAATAATATTAAATCATTAAATAAATTTAATTTCTTTTTGAAATAATGATTAGAAATTAAAATTATATTCACTATTTTGCATAATTACTTTTTTATATTGATCATGAAATAAGAGATATATTATGCAATTTAAAGTCTTGGAAGATCTTGATTTTACAAAACGTGGGGGATTATTACCAGTAATAGTTCAAGATCAAATTACTAAAGATATTCTTATGCTTGCATATGTTAATAGAGAGGCTCTTGAAAATACTATCAAAACTGGCAATGCATGGTTTTGGAGTACCTCTCATAAAAAATTATGGATGAAAGGTGAAGAATCAGGAAATATTCAACCTATAGAGAAAATCCTAGTTGATTGTGATGCTGATGCATTGGTGTATATTGTAAATTCCAATAAACCTATATGTCATACTGGAAGTAATTCTTGTTTTCATAATTTTCTAAAAGATAAAAATTATTAAAAAATATTATCATATTTATAATATTTTTATATAATTCGCATAGTTAAGGATAATATTGAATTATTTAGTTTCAATATTCTATTTTTTTTATATTATCAAATTATAGTAATACTAAATTTCTGTTTAGAGAACCTTATTTATCATGTATTTTAACTGCATTAGTATAAATGGGAATAATACAGTCCTTGATATGCAGAGAATGCAAAAAAGAATATAAACCTCAATTTAGATACATTTGTGAAGATTGTTTTGGACCTCTGGATGTTAAATATATCTATCCTAATAATATAAATCGAGAATTATTTGGTTCTAGAAAAGAAAAAACTTATTGGAGGTATTTTGAACTCTTACCAATAAGAGATAAAAATAACATAATTAGCATTAACTCAGGTTTTACTCCTTTACAAAAATCTACAAATCTTAGTAAGGATTTGCAATTAAAATCTTTATACATTAAAAATGATTCTGTTAATCCAACCTTCTCTTTCAAAGACAGACCTGCAGGTGTTGCTGTATCTAGAGCAAAAGAAATTAATCTAAAAGCAGTAGGCTGCGCTTCAACAGGAAATCTTGCGTCTGCTACTGCTGCGCATGCTGCAGTAGCTAGACTTCCTTGCTATATATTTGCACCTGCGGATTTAGAATCTGTAAAAATCTCTCAGGCATTAGCCTATGGTGCAGAGTTTGTTGCTGTAGAAGGAACTTATGACGATGCCAATAGGGTAGCATCGGTAATTGGAGACTCAAAAGGAATAGGTATAGTGAATATTAATATGAGACCATACTATGTTGAAGGATCAAAAACCCTTGCTTATGAAGTAGCAGAACAACTTAATTGGCAAGTGCCAGATTATCTAGTAATTCCTGTTGGCAGTGGTGCAATGTTAAATGCAATTTGTAAAGGCTTTGAGGAATTATGTGAAATAGGATTGATTAATGATGTTTCTAATTTAAAAATTATTGCTGCACAACCTCATGGGTGTTCACCGATAGTAGATGCATTTAAATCAAATAGCAACGAAATATTCCCTGTAGAAAAACCAAATACTATTGCAAAAAGTCTTGCTATAGGTGATCCAGGAGACGGAATTTATGTTTTAAAAAGGTTAAAACAATATCACGGTATTGCTGAATCAGCTACAAATCAAGAAATAATGAATGGAATACTTAAATTATCTAAGACTGAAGGTATTTTCACAGAACCAGCCGGTGGTGTATCTGTAGCTGTTCTTCAAAAATTAATTGAAAGCGGTAAAATAGATCGAGATGCAAATATAGTTTGTTATGTTACTGGTAATGGTCTCAAATCTATTGAAGCTATAGTAGGTATGCTGCCAAAACCCTCTACTGTTAAACCCGATGTTCAAATGGTTTCTACAATAATTAGATAAGAAAAAATAATATGAATAATATATGTGGAAATAAAAAGTGAAGGTATAAATGGCAAAAATTGAATTTATAATTCCATCTGTTTTAAATAAAGGTTCTGGAGAAAAAAAAATATTATTAGACGTACAAGATTTACATGATGCCTTTAATAAAGCATCTGATAATTTAGGTGATGATTTTAAACGTAGAGTATTAGATCTTAACGGCAAACCTCGAGCTCTTATAAATATCTATATAAATGGAAAAAATAT
>JAATVK010000055.1 GCA_014523485.1 Nitrososphaerales archaeon TH5894 | reverse complement strand
TGCAGCATTATGACTTTGAATGCTGTTAGAGAAAATATTGATCGAACCTAAAATCAATATTAATATACAAAAAGTTAAGGAAAGCTTATTGGTTTTTATTTTTGGATATTTTACATTTTGTTGCTCTTTATAATTCCATCTCTGTGTTTTTTTAGCTATATAATAATATACTATAGATAATATAATAATAATTGTGGATGTTACTAATTTAATTATAAATATGTTACCAGCACTAGTTGAAAGTAATATTAAAAAAGTTGCACTCAAATCAAGTGCTAGTTCTGAAGATAATAAGAAAGCCTGATATACAAGCAAAATTAATGCCATATTAAAGATAATAGCTCCACATACAATAATTGTAATTATAAATTGTTTATTGTTCACTAAGAAAGGCCAAACGAAACTATTATTATTATTAAAAAATACAGAGTCTTTTTTTATGACTGGAATTAATACAAATGAATGTATAACAGTTATTCCAACAATTAAAGCTTGAGCAATTAATAATGGGCCTTTGATAATTGCATCTGTATAAGAGGTAATTGCAGCAGCAGTTTCCGACTCTGGTCCAATAGTAGTAATTTGACTATAGGATGTTTCGACAATATTAAATGAGGATATCAAAGATAAAAATATAATTGATATAGTCAAGATATAGAAAAAGTATGATAATCTTTTCAACTTGCTTACTTCTTTAATAATTTGATTTATTTGTCTGAAGTGTCATCATTATTATTCAACTTAAATCCTTTTAATATTACCTTATTAATTTTTTTAATTATAACTCTATTATCAGATATTGTCATTAAAATAATAATTTAAGGAAATATTAAATAGGGGTTAGAGAATTTGGATTTGTTTATTTATTCTCTTTGTACAAAATTGGATGTTGTGATTGTATAGCATTTTCTATATATTTCTAAATAATTTTATTTAGTGAATTCATCAATTCTCTAGTTCAGTTAATTTCTTTGAAATTTCATTATTTGCTAAATATGGTTCAGGAAACCCTAAATCTGTTCGTGGTTGTGGGCAACCAAAGCTTCCTAAAAGAGCTTTTCTCATAACTCCATCAGAAATTTGTTTAGTCGAATTATCAGACATTGGTTCGCTTTCTGCAGGACTACAAGTCCAAGTAGCTCTAAATTCTGTGCCATTAATGTTGCCAAATAATGTGTAGTTATATGTTGTTTCTATGGTTGGAAAGAAAGGAGCTTCATAATGACCAGGATTTTGATAAGCTGGTTCGAAATTAAGTACTTTTTTCTTATCTCCTGCTGCTAGCTCTACTTTTAACATATTTTCTAATCCTACTATGGGTTTTGTTCCATTTGCTTTAGAATTAACTGGATCATTTGGATCTGGCAAGTACGCAGCCATATCTACTCCAGTTTTATCATCTACGAAAATAGGCTCGTTCAAAGAACCTACAACAAATAGATAGTCATCATTGCCTATTGTAAATAATTGTCTTTGATGAGCATAAGCATTTTGATAAAGTGCGAGTGCTGATACAAAAATTGTCGCAGTTACTATAATTATTATTGAAAATGTGTACTTGTTGTTTTGCCACATACATATGCTAAAAAGAAAATAATATATAAAAAATATGGTACAACTATCGATATAAACTAAATTTAGCTTTTCTACCTTTTGATAATAAATACTTTATCTAAATAACGAATTAATTAATTAATTATTCCGAGTATTATATTTGCAGAAGGAACAAATATTTTTTAATTTATATTTGATATCTCTTTTAATTTAATTTTATTTTATTTTATTTTAGAATATCACAATTATCTGGAGTATTATACGATATTTTAAACATCTATTTAGTGAATTATGGATTAATAAATTCAAATTTATTTCTGTAGAGATTATATTGATTATTAAGTAACTTATAAGTAACACAAAAACTATTACTATCTTCTTTTATCTTTCCTTTAGAATCTAATTGATAACTTTAAGTATTATTCATTAATCATTAATTGTCTAATCATAGTTTTATATTCTTCTGCTTTCGAAAATAATTCATAATTAAATTGCTGTGATTCTTCAATTGTTGGATTGATGTCTTTGTTGTTTGAACAATAAACAGAATAAAACAAAAGTACTTGTGCAAAGAATGCTCCTAAAAGAAAATCCAGATCGTTGGTTACTGTTTTCTTTAAATCACTTAATGGGTCCTGAAATACTTGAATTGTATAAGGTAAAGTTTCTATCGTATCTTCAATGGCCTTAGTAAATAAACTTCTAAGAATTTCTTCTCTATCCAACAATATCAATAATATAAACTTGTTAAATAATTTATTTTCTTAGATCGTGTACTGTATTCAATAAAATTATTATTTAAATTTATAAAGAAACCATTCTATAACCTTTCAAATATTTAGTAGTTATATAGAGAAATATTTTGTTTATCTTTGTTAAATTCCTGTTGATTACTTTTATCATCTAAAAATACAGAACCAATTATGAAATATTTTAAAACCGAATATACAGGGGATGAACTATGTACTATAATTTCTCATTATACAAGTTTAATGATAGACGATTTTATGGTCGGTATGAACGTTAAAGATTATAGGAGTCTGTTTCTATTTTGCTCACACATTAATCATGAATGCTCCGGTCTGACTACTTTAGGCTATCAAGTAATCCTTTAGCTGATAGAGTATTAAGGATATCACCCTTCTTGGCCCATCCTCTCCTGGCTTGTCCTATACCGAAAATTAGAAAAGCATAATGTAGAGGATGATGAGCATCAGAATCAATTACCAATTTAACGTTATTTTCAACAGCCATTCGTATGAATTCATCTTTTAAATCTAACCGGTCATAATGAGCGTCAATTTCAAGGATGGTATTGGATTCATTTGCTACTTCAATCAATTTGGATATGTTGATAGGATATCCTTCTCTTCTATTAATAATTCTGCCTGTGGGATGAAATATAATATCAATACTAGGATTTTGAGCTGCACTTACGAGTCTAGCTGTCTGCAACTCTATTGGTAAAGAAAAGTGAGAATGAATAGCAGCACCTACTATGTCTAGTTTGTCCAAGACATTATTTGAAATATCAAGTGAACCATCCTTTAGAATATTTACTTCAGCAGAAGATAATATACGAAAATGCTTGTTATTATTATTCATCTTAATTTTGTCATTTAGTTCTGCAATTGTATTTGCTTGATTTAACAATTGGTTTTCATCTAGTCCATTAGTAAGCCTCAAGCTTTTTGTATGATCGGAGATTGCGATATAACTCAATCCAAATTTGTCTCTTGCATTTAATGCCATATCTTCTATAGACATTGTGCCATCAGTGTTATTGCTATGAACTTGTAAGTCTCCTTTCAAATCATCATATGCTATTAATTGTGGCAGCCTTACTTTCTCTTCTTCTTTTTCCATTCCATTTTTCCCTATTTTTGCTAGCTCTATTTCTCCTCTATTTTCTCGCATCTCTGGAGGAATCCATTCTAGGCCCAATATTTGATATACTCCTTCTTCAGTAGCGCCAGCTACTCTACAGTTCTGTTTGTCAAATACCCCCCACTCATTGAGACGAAGACCTTTAGATATGGCTATTTTTCTCATAGCTACTCCATGTTCTTTACTCCCGGTAAAGTATTGCATCGCTGCACCAAAACTCTCTTCAGGTACAACAAGTAAATCTGCATCAATCCCGTTATTTAGTTTGACAAATGCTTTAGATAATCCTCTTCCGCTTATCTCATTAACTTCTGGCATATTTACAAAATAATCAATTATATTATCACCATCTTCTTCGGACATAACTGACACCAAAAAATCAATATCTCCTATAGTTTCCTTCATTCGTCTAAATGAACCGACAGCTACTGCTTGTTTTACTCCAGTATTTCCTGAAAGCCGTTTCTCGATTCGCCTTACCAAAGGATAGATTTCACCAATCAGTCGTCTTCCTCCATCTTTTCTAAAAAACTGAATTTTCTTTAGAATTAATTCTTCCTTCTTTTGAGAAAATCCAGGAACAGTTTTAATCTTACCTTCTAACGCAGCTTTTTCTAAATCAGAGATATTTTTGATTCCTAGATTATCATACAGCATCTTTATTGTTTTTGGGCCTATACCTTCCAAACCGAAAAATTGACTGACATCTACGGGCAACTTCTCTTTTAGTTCATCGTAATAATGTATCTTTCCTGTTGTAATATACTCTTCAAGTTTTGTAGCAATAGCCTTTCCAATTGAGGGGATTTTTAGCAATCCTTTTAGTTGTTCTTTTTCGTATATGTCGCCTATATCCGAAGATAAGTTTTGTATTTCTTCTGCAGCTCTATTATATGATCTAATTTTAAAGATTGTATTAGGTTCGCTTTTCTTCTCTTCCGCTGTCTGCAAAATAAATGCTATTTCTCGAAATATTTTGGCAACTTCAGAATTCTTGCTCATTATTGCTACATTTTCTCTATGTAGCATTACTAGACTTAAACCAAGCGATCTGACGAAACATTGTACGCGTAATTGAATCGTAATTGTAATAGCATCAGAAAAAAAGGTTTTCGTTTTTACAAGGTAATCAATCATTTCATGTTATTATCCAGCATTTGTCTTCACTATTTTTATTTTAAATATAAAAATAAAGATTTGATTTTCGTTTATACTGGAGAAAAAGTAATTATTGCTTTTAGGGTATTGTTTTGATATCTTTCCGAAGTACAATAATTTTCCTTTAATTAATCTAGATTGAGCCAGCCAGTATATGCGCAAATTCAGAAATCTATTCAACTAGGCAGCTTTTTGTTAATAGACGCAAATAAGAAAAATTATACGAGGCTTTAGAGAATCTAGAACCCAGAAATTTTATCAACTTTTTTATTATTTTGATAGGTTACAACACGATAGTCAAAGTCAAATTTAACTAAATAACATTCTATTTCATTGAAATATGTAGATATAAATACACAAAAAAACAAGATTTTAAACTAGAGTATATAAACATTTGCAATTTTGAAAATTTTTACTATAAAAGTTAGTTTATTCTATCAAATTTATTGTTTGTATCTAACATTTTTTAATTCTTTTTACCTTGCATTTTTCTCTTATAATAGTCGATTTGGAGAAAAGGCTCTATTATTAGGTATAAAAAAAGGATTTTAGGGCTTGACATAGAATAGAATGTGTTTTGATTTCTCTTTAGATATTAGAAAATTAGAGGAGTTAAACTAATTGCACATTATACAAGATAACGTTCAATGATTTAATTCATGGTTACTAATACAGTCGGTGGTGTTGAATATGCTATTAAAGATATCATTACTCATATGAGAGTATAGGAAAAGAAGAATGGGAAAAAGAATTTTAAAATAGAATGGTATAGTTTTAACTATTAATATAGATTAATAAATGATTAAATAAATCATAGATTCTTTTCTTTTCTACAAGACTTAGGAGCTTACAATTCTTATGTCAAGTATTCAATGATTTTCAAAATTAATCCCTATATGGCTCAGAACCCTTCCTTGTTTCATGCGGCTCAAGTAGTTATTAGCATTGATAATAATTTTACTGAATCTGTTAATTTTACTGGCTTTGTAACACCTAAACAAATTGATATTATTATTGAGAATGCAAAAGAAAAAACTAGAGATTGGTTTAAGAGAATAGAAGATTTAGTGAAGGAGGAAAATCCAAATATTGAATTTTTAATGAAAGTTATTATATTAACAGGATTGGCTGTTTATGGTGAAATAATATGCCTAACAAGAAAGGTTTAATTTAATAGTTATAGGGACAAGAGGAAAATCAGGATTTAAGAAATTATTATTAGAAAGACAGTTTCAGATGTAGTCACATATTCAAATTATCAAATTTTAGTTACGAAAGAGATATTTTGACAATATGTATTAATTAATTAATTAATTAATTATTTATTTATTTGATTTGCAAATACTATTGAATACAGCATCCTTCTATTAAGTTATATACTCTTCTGTAATTGAAAGGATTTTAAAAGCTGTGAATATTCTATTTCTAATCTATGAGTAAAGATTATTTAAAAAATAAATAAAAATACTATCTTTCATCAAAGTATTGCATTTTTTATCAGTATATTTTTCAGGTAACTTTTAATTATAAAATTCTGCTTTTAATATCAAGGACTACAAATGTATCTTTCTATATAATCCTGTTTATTTTACTTTTAAAAAGTCAGAAATGTTTTAACGATAATATATACAATTTCATTATTTTACTACTAAAACTGGACAGTGAGCATAAGTTACAATGTCTGATGCGACGCTTCCCAATAACATTCTTTTAAAACCTTTTCTACCTCGATTTCCAACTACTATTAAATTAACATTCTCACTTTCAGCATGGTTTATTACTATAGAACTTACTTTTAATGTAGGATCGTCCAGAATATACGATTTAAATTCAATATTTTTATCCTTCTGTTGAATTAATTTTTCAATATTGCCTAGCCACTCCTTAGCTTGTTTCCTTTTTCCTTCATGCTCTTCTAATCCGAAGGTAGGTGCTGTTAAAAAGGTTGATAGATTAAGTTCTATAACTGTAACTACAATCAATTGTACATTTGCTTTTTGATTAATTGCTATATTGTCTATGGCATATTCTGCTGCTTTCATAGATTTCTCCGAACCATCAATTGCTATCAATATTTTGAAAAATGTGCTGTTATCAGTAGACATATTAAGTTCAGTTATCGAATATGCAAGATCATTGGTATATATCGTTTTTCCTTAATACATATCAACATATTCTTGTTATATAGATATTTCATTTTGTTATTTTAGATAATATTTCATCAACTGTAATACCAAACACATTTTTATATTGTTATAATCCTACTTAAAAGCAATAAATTAAATTATTATATATAGTAGTTGAATTCAACTAAATTTATTATCAAGTTCTAGCTTGATTTTCTTTTTAATTTTTTTCCAATTTTCTATATTTAAAAAAATTATCTCTTTTTCTAATCTTACCTTTGTATTTCTATATTTTTTTTCTAATATTCCAATTTTTTTACAAATTTCTTCATAAACTTTTTGAAGATCTTTGTGATCTTCAATTAAATTATTACATAAATTGATACAGTCAATTGAAATTTTATAATACTTATTTTCGATTTGAGTATTTGATGAGTGTATCTTTTCTTCATTCTCTTGTTTTTGAAAAGCTAGCCATTGAAGAATACCCTCATTAACTGCAAATTTTTTGGTATCGTTGTAATTATTGTTAAAAAGTTTTTTATTTATCATATTGTATTATTTTCTCTAGCATATTATATAGATTCTAAAATATTCAGACTTTACATTGTGCCTATTAAATAGAGAAAATTCAATATATTCATAAGAATTAGATAGATTCACTATCTGATTGTTGGTATATCTTTTATTATTTATCATGATATTTGATCATTTATTATATAATCAATTCACTCTTTATTGTTATATTCGTTATAATAAGATGTGTACATCTTGTTATATTATAATTATTATTTTACTTTATTAATTATTTATTTCCAATTCATTTGTTAATTTTTGGAATTCTTTCCCTCTATCACTGAAGAATTGAAATACTAAGGCTGCTGCTGTTAAAGTTAAACCTGCGACAATTCCTATAGTAAATAATTCACAACCCAATTTCTATCTAATATATTTACAACATTCTACTATTTTAATTTATTTGGAAATGATTTAACTGATTATAATATAGGCGATTGATAAGAATGGTTTTCGTAATAAAATAATAAAGTATTGTAATTTGTTAGATCATTAGTTGAGTTTAAAATTATATTATCAAGATTAAATTGTAACTTGTTTTAACAATCCATCATAACATGCCCCCATTTTTTTAATTTTAAAATAATAGAATATTTTAACTAAAACAAGAAAATTATTTTAATTATAAAAATAGAGATTAATTTCAGAACATAGAATGAGAATTTAAGATATTAATAAATATATTCTAAGCAATATGTGATTTAGTCATTAACCCCGAATTATACAATGACACCAAAGATCAAGTAACCAATTTTTGTTGTCATAGTAAACTTAACAACAAGATTGTTTGCATCAATAATACGTTAAGGCTATGACAACAAATTTATTTCAAATCTAATCTTAAAGAAGATTTATCTCATTAATAGATAGATGTTAATAAATAGATAATATATTCAAACTGTATCCTATTGATTTATGTAAATTGAAAGACTATGACAACAATATTTTTAAATAATATATTCAAAACATAGAATGAGAATTTCAAGAATTAATAAATATAATTGGTACTAACTGTATTATAGTCCAAATTCGAAGACATTTGGCATAAGCATTAAGTCATAATATGTCATAGTCTGAATCATAGTCATGGAGTAACTTCTACTACCAGTTCAGACTATGGCATTTAATTTGTATTCAATTATTATATACTATATTTACCAAGAAGAATATACCATAGACAAGTATAGACAAATATCATTTCATCATTTTGTCATAGCATCCTCTCTATTGTTATGATATTTCCTTATAGGACTATGGCAATTTATTAATGAATTAATTAAATATTTATTAAAAAAGATACTAAACAGATCTTCCCGGTCTCCCAGGTCCAGCCGGTCCCCAAGGTCCGCCAGGAACGACTGGCGCAGCAGGTCCCCGAGGGATACAAGGAATTCAGTATACAAGGTCCACTCCGTCCTACTGGAACACAAGATGAACCAGGTCGATCAGGTATTACTACAATAAATGCAAGTAATTACTATACACTATTCGGAAATATTGGCAGAATAAATACTACATTCACTGATTCTCGAGTATCATGTTTGCCAGGAGATGTCGCAATAAATAGTGATTTTAGACTATTCAATATGGACCCACCTTTTCCTTATGTAACTCAATTTGCAAGTACACCATCAGTGGTAAACCAACTTCCTACTGGCTGGATAACTTCAATACAAGGACAGCCTCCTCAAACAGTTACTACATACACTAGTACATTGCTTTGATAATCCACCATTGAGACTTTAAACCTCCATCTCATTTTTTATTTTTTATCCTACTTAGAAACTTTTTTTTAATTATTATATTATAAATTTCAATACCGAGAATGAGAATTTTAAGAGGTATTAAATACATTATCGTTTTGGTACATAATACTTCTAACCAAAAATGGCAAACCAAGTCAAATTGTCATAGTCTGAATCTATAAACCTCGATTGAGTTCAGGCTATGACAATTAATTTTTATTATTAGCCAATAAATTATCTCAGATTATTAAATAGTATGTATCATGAGGTGTTAACACAGTCCAAAGTAAATCTTTCCATAGCCTTCTATTATTATCATTGACTGGCTCATTGATAGATAGTGGGTAAAGGTTTTTCCATATATCCTTTGGTTACTATTTTTTATTACGAATAATGCAAATTCAATGGAAACATTTGACTATTTTATTAGATTGGATATCCAGTATTAAATAGGATTTGTAGATGTAGATTGTTATTGGAGAGATGGTTAGAATTTGCATTGTTGATAGGATTCAAACCTAGGCTTGATTTGTAATAATGTATTTAGGTCATAACTTTTCTCTTAATTGGTAGTAATTCCAGTTTATATATTTAATCGCATATCATAGTATTACTAAGAGGATATCGCACAAGAATTAGGACCAGCCTCTAAATCTGCCATTTCTATTTCATCCTGTGTAAGCATTTTTTTGTTAATTGTTATTATTGTTTTATAGTTTCCGGGTCTAGGTTGTACTGTATCTGCGATATAATCAATAAATTCGTCCTTACTCATAGAAAGAAGTTTTACTCTTTTCTTTATTGTACCAAGTGTTTCTAATATTGGCACTGTATGTTTCAAAGCAATGGATGTTCCGTTAAAATGTGCAGGAAGAACAAGTATATTATCTGGTAATTGAAGGATTTTTTTATGATAAGTATCATATAACAATTCAGCAAATTTCTTGGCATGGTCTCTTAAATCTAGTCTTCCTACACCATCAACAAATAATGTATCTCCGGTAAATAAATAAGAATTTGTAGGATTTTTATCATTTACGTTACTGTTATTATTATTATCATCATCATTAGGACTATAATCAATAATAAAAGACATACCACCAGTTGTATGTCCTGGTGTATGAATAGCTCTTAGTGTAACTTTATCATCTATATCAATTTTATCTCCGTCTTTGACATACATTATATTTTTATGTCCTGTTTCACTAGTATCATAATCTTCTAGAGAGCTTAAATAAATTCGGACTTTTTCCATATTTGTTTCTGTTGTTATAGTTTTCACTAGTTTTACAATTCCAGAGACATGGTCTGCATGTTGATGAGTATCAAGTAATTGTCTTATCTGCAATTCATTATCTTGTGCAATTTTTAAAAAAGATTCATAAATTTCACGAATTGGATCTATAACTGTTGCTGTTTTATTTTCTTTTGACGATATAATATAACCCATGCATCCTTTTGATATTCTTCTAATTTGCCATATTTTAAATGGAGCTTCTTTAGGAACAGGAATCTCTGCAATATCATAGACTTTATTCCATCCAGCCATTCCCCCTTTTACACTTTTTACATTATACCCTAATTGATGTAGTAGCTTTGCAGCAATCATTGATCTATGTCCGTGGGCACAAACCGTAACAATCTCTTTTTCTTTAGGAATTTCTTTTAACAAAGTAGGATCATTCATGAATAAACGATCAACAGGAATTAATTTAGGATTATTATGATTTTCATAAGATATTCTCCATGCCTCATACTCTTGAGGAGTTCGAACATCTAAAAGAAAAATATTTTCATTATTATCTATTTTCTTTTTTAATTCCTCAGGATCTATTTCTTGATTCCCTTTTATGGCTTTGCTATACATTATCCTACCATATATAATTAATCATATTTGTAGGTTTAAACCTAGTTAAACAATATATTAATTAGTACAATTATGATACATTGTGAATGGTTTTCATGTACCCAATTAGCTATCATACAATCAAAATAAAAAAGAAACTAGAAAGGGATATAGCATATCAGGATTACATATTACTATAATCCTATCCTATATATGAAAGGTTTTTGTCGTCAAATTTTTTTATTTGAGTAAAACTTGTTTCAAATTTATTATTGGATATCATTTGTAATTGCGGAAATGCACCTAGTGGATTATAAGCAAATTTGGTTGTTGTATGATCTTTTCCAAACATATCAAAACATACTTTATAAGTCATTTTTCTCACTTTATTTTCATCTATTATTCCTAAACTGTGTAAGTATTCATGGGCCAAAATTGCAAATATAAAAGAATTGTATTCCTCCTTCGATTTTGTATTTTTTATATATTCTAATATATATCGGTTAGCAACTATAATATTTGAACCTAAAACATGATATGCTCCTAGATTACTTGGCATTCCTTGTAGAATTAAATTTAATCCGGTTCTGTTCATTTTAAAAACAGAAGATATACAAGTTTTTACAAATTCAAATATATCTTTAAAATCTTCTAGTTGATTTAACTTATTTTTATTATTTTGTATTTCTAAAACTTTTTGGTTTATTTTTTATAACTCCTATATATAATAGAGTCATTGGATTTAATAAATTTTTGTTATTGATTATGAAATAATATTAAGACGATTGTATTCAAAATAGTATATAATAAACTTCTTTTTCTAATTCATTTACTTAATATTATTTTAATAGCATATTAATCAATTATAAATAATAATCTGTATATATAATACAAATTTTATTTTATACTGATGGCTTATTGCCACTGGTTGATGAATTATATCTACTACTATTACATCATATAAACTAGAATTTATTAGTAGTAGGATTATCTAACTGTAAAATATCTTGTAGTATAATATTTACATATGTCGAATAATAATCAAAAAAGAGTAGTAGTCGTTACAGGATCGAGTAGAGGTATAGGAAAAGCGATTGCCAAGGAATTTGCAAAAAATAATTATTCTGTTTTGTTGAATGCAAGGGATGAAAAAGAACTAATAGAAACTGTACTAGAAATAAAAAATCAAATTAGTGACCCAAATCAAGTTGCATATCTAACTGGAGATATTTCAGAAGAAAAAATTTGTATTGGCTTAATTGAAGAAGCTATAAACAAATTTGGAAGAATTAATGTTTTGGTTAATAATGCTGGTATCAGTGGACCATCACAAAGAACAAATAATATATCAGCCAAAGATTGGGATTATGTTATAGGAGTTAATTTAAGAGGAACATTTCTTTGTACAAGAGAAGCGTTAAAGTACATGGCAAGTGGTAGCAATAACAATAATAATAATAATAATATCAATGATGTAAATGGTAATAATAAAAATTATGATTATGATTTAAACTATTCTATAATTAATATTTCATCTGTACATGAATCTATTCCTATGCCATATTCTGCCCCATACTCTGCATCAAAAGGAGGAATGGAAATGCTTACTAAGAATATAGCATTAGAAGTAGCTAAAAAAGGAATACGAATAAACGGCATTGCACCAGGTGCAATAAATACGCCAATGAATAAAGAGATTATGGAAGATCCTCAAAAGAAAAAACAAGAAGAAGAAAAGATTCCTATGGGAAGAATAGGAGAACCTGAAGAAATTGCCAAAGTAGCTTTCTTTTTAGCTTCAACGGATGCAAGTTATATTACAGGTACAACACTTTATGTTGATGGTGGCTTCACACTATCTCAATAAATGGAACAGTAAAAATATTCATTAACTACAACTTTAATATATTATATTGAATAATCAATTAGAGAATTGATCTAGTGTCTATCAAAAATAGAAAAATAATGATAATAGATGATGATAAAGATATTACTAATTTATTTAAAATTTTTCTAGAATGTGATGGTTACAGTATTGATGCATATACAAACCCCTTAGAAGCATTTAATAAATTTAGAAAAAAAAGTTACGATTTGATTATACTTGACTTAAAAATGCCGAAGATGAATGGAATGACACTATATAGAAAGATGAAGGAGATAGATGATAAAGTAATATTTTGCTTTACTACTGCAGATGTAAATTATATTCAACAATTACAAAAAGGCATTATAGATATTGAAAAAATTGTTTTATACAAACCAATATTATTAAAAGATTTGAAAATTAAAATTGACTTGCTTTTATCAGCCAAACAAGAACAAGATGGTAAACAACTGACCACGATTATATGACATTAGTGTACTTTTTCAATGATTTATTTTAATGGTCAAGTTTTAGCAAAAAATGAAATGATGAAAATACTCAAACTCACTTTTGAGAATATCCATTTAATACATAATATTGATTGGCGCTATAGTTTTTACTAATAATTTATCTCAAATTATTTTTATTTAAAAGAATAGGTATGAATACTTCTCATACACTGTAAAAGACATTGAGATAAACAGATAAATTTCTTATCTTAACGTCTATTTTTAAGATTAATATATCAATAACTATAATTACGATAAAATTTTCATCAACATTAAATAATATATTTAAAATGTAATATTACAAAAACAATTCTTCAAAAAAATAGTCTTAATCTTACCATAGCCTTTAGTGAAGGTGCTATTTGGCTATGGTAATCTACTAAACTACAACGTTCAATGATTACTTTATATTTTTATAAAGATTTGAATTTCTTTAATTATGGTCTTCTATTACTCTAATGACATAATTATGACTAGGATTTTTAATCATTATAAAATATTAGAACTAAATATTTATTAACAAGGTTTTGATGGGAAGAAGTAGAACATTATAACATGTTAGGACAAAAAATGTGAAGATGGATTTTATGTCAAAGAAAACGCATTGCAGATGAAAGAGTAAACTGTATCAAATCAGGAATAGAAACCGTTAATCGTGTAGATGCGGAGTATTCTACTTAAAAATATTATGTATCCTACGAACTTAAGATGATAGGTAAACTGAGAGACTGTCCTAGTCTGGCCCTAACAATATTGCTTGCAGCATTTCCAGATTATTACAATTACTTAATTATTATATTGTTAGTATGTTTCAAAATTCGTATTCTTAATTATCTTTTCCTATTTTACTTCCATCAATATTCCCACCAGTACAAATTAAGCAAATAATATGTTATAAAATATTGTATGATATTTCAAAAGATACGATCACATGACAATTGAAATCATTAAAATAACTTCAAAAATTAATTTCAAAAGAGAATGACAATGTGTATAAAGAGAGATGTGTAAATCACTATGTCGATTTCTATATTACTTTTTTCATTATTATACCATAGAATAATAAAAAAATCAATTGATTTATAAGATTTAATTCTTTGATTAAATTTTTAATACTACTAAAAAATTACTAAAAAGAAATACAGTAATTATATACTATAAAGTACTTAATATAATATGCCAAATCTTATAGTAGAATCATATTTAAATTCCACAGTAAATACAATTTTAGAAGACATTGCTAAAAAATATTCTATTAATACTTCAAAAGAATATTTAACTGAAGATATGCCTGTTAAAGAAATAAAATTTAGATATAGAACGTATACTGAATGCGTTAGAATGTTATATAAGAATGCAGGCTACCTAAAAGAAATTTAAATACAAATTCAGTAACCTTGACACTTTATGTGCAAAGAGATAATGAAATAAGTATAATTTAGCTTTTAGAGTGTTAAGCAATGTTAATTCAATATGTATAATATAAAATGTTTATTATGAATTAATAAATAATATTCGTATTTATTAATATAAGTGAAGGATAAGAAAATCTTAGATAGTAGGATTGCTTTAAATAAATATCATTTTCCTGTACCAAAGAATGCTATTCAAAAAATAGATCGAAATACATCACCTGCTCATATAGGAAAGTTAAGAAATGCAATAGATTTTATAGTTCCAGAAAACACTCCTGTATTCGCAGCAGCAGATGGAATAATAACATTTGTTAAAGATGACTCAACAATAGGTGGTCCAAACCCTGCTTATTGGAACTTTTCTAATTTTATTTCAATTATACATAAGAATGAAGAAACTTCAAGATACGATCATCTCAGATTTAATAGTTCTAATGTAAAAGAAGGACAAAAGGTTAAACAAGGAGAAAAAATTGCCGAAGTAGGTATGACTGGTTATACATATATTCCACATTTACATTTTCAAATTTTAATATTTTTTGGTCCTAATATTTGGACAGATTTTGATACAATAATAGTTGAAGATTTTATAGATTCATAATTTGTATATAAAAAGAGAAATATAGTTTTAATTGTTGGAACGAGATTAATTACCAATATTAAATATACTATCTAAAAATTGATCTCAATTAGATAATGATTTTTAAACTAATAGCAAAAATAAAAAAAATAAAAAAATACATGTACTAAATTAGTAACTAATAGATTCAATCAGTTAAATAATAATAATAAATACTGCTTTTATATTTATATTTCATCACACTCATCAAAAGATTTTGCCTTAGATGTTTCATGTATTCGCATCATAACATTGTTTATATAACCTTTTTTATTTATGATTCCTTTATCAGACAATAATTCTACTAATGTATCAATTCTAATACTTAATTCTTCTATTTGATCTAGTTCTCTAGACTCTATTACTTCTTTGGCTTTATTTTTCACATTTTTACGATCAACTGGTGTGTTATTTTTTATAGGTTTATTCGTCAAAATATATCTTATATTATAATAATTGAGTATTTAAGAACTATTTTATTGTAATTTAAATAACTCTAACTTTTCTATAAAAAAAGATATATCTGCTATTGAAGTTGCTACATTAAGAGATTTTAAATACATATTAAAATATTATTGAATACAAATTTATTTATCTCATACTTAATGAATATAACAGAATTATAAAATAAAAAAACACTTGATATTTCATAGGATCACATTTGTAATAGAATATCATTTAGAATATACAATTTTGTTATTTAAATATTTGATTATCATTCAAATTTATTCTTCATGATTATTATATTTTTTCTGAGATTAAAGTTTGGTTCTATCGATTCTAAAGGTGTTGTAAATGGGTATTGAAATGTGGGTGTTAGATTTGCCATTTAACACCCACATGGATGACTATGCTCAAGGTTGGATTTGATTAAGGTGCATTAAGACAAGAGAAGGTAAAATAAAAGATTGTTGATTTTTGGGTGTTAGAGGCTACAATAACATCGGTGAATCCAAACTGTGACAAACTATTACATTTAGTAGCCATCAATAGTAAAATCAGTTCCATTTAAAAATTTGTTGAATTTTGGTTGGTAAAAGCATGAAAAAATAGAGTTTTATTTGAATGATTAGTGGATTTATTGTAATGGTTATGCACTGTCTTTACCACAAAAAGACTAATCAAAATGAAATCAATTTAATAATTTGAAGGATTAAATCGATATGAATTCTATTGTAAGAATTAAAAATCGTATGATTGCTACTAAAACTCAAAAGAATATAAAATTCATCCAGTAAAGAAATAATATAATACAAGCAACTATCTCTATAATAGATAAAATAAATATACTTAACTGGATATTTATAGCCTCTTAATGAACACACATGGTAAGTCATCAATAAAAAATCGTACTAGAAATAAAAAAAATTATAAAATAAAAATGTTTAATGATTCAATAAAAT
>JAATVK010000054.1 GCA_014523485.1 Nitrososphaerales archaeon TH5894 | reverse complement strand
GTTAATGTCTATGAATGGTTAGAAACACCTGGTCATCCAGGTTCTGAAAAAAAACCTTTTATGGCTAGAGAAAAAGATTGTATATTTTGTTTAGCATGCGAAAATGTGTGTCCACCACAGGCTATCAAAATTTACGAAAAAAAGAGCTAATAATATTTACTATTTTTCTTTTATTGATAAATTATTTAGATAAAGACGATTGGAAAAATTAAATCTTGTCGCAACGGGTGGAACTTTTGACTATATTCATATTGGTCATATAAAACTTCTTTCAACTGCTTTTGATATCAGCCACCATGTCATTATTGGAGTCACAAGTGATGAATTTGTAAAAAGATTTAAGGTACCTTCGAGTATAAAAAACAATTATCTAAGGAGACTTTCAAATTTAAAAAACAATATTGCGGTAAATTTTAAAGATGTTAATTACACAATAATTAAACTAGAAGATGAATTTGGCCCTGTTATTCATTCCTCAGAAATTCAAGCAATTGTAGTTAGCGAAGAAACATTGGTGAAAGTAAAGGAAATTAATGAAATCAGAATTAAGAACCATCTTCATCCATTACGGGTTATAGTAGTTGCCATAGCAAGATCTAGTGATGGAAAGCCTATATCATCTACTCGAATAAGAAATGGTGAAATTGATGATAAAGGAAAAATTCTAAGAAAATAATAAAGAGAATAATTTTTAGTAATAAAATCTATTTTACTAATATTTAGAGTTCAATGTATTTTGATAATTCAGTTAATTTAGATTTTGATAAAATTGATAAATGTATTCGAAACTTCTTATGGTCCTGGGCGAGAGATGAACTATGAATCTATTGAAAAAGTAGGAAGGGATTTAAAGGATAAAATTCATTTCGAACATGAATAGATTCTATGAATAAAGTGTAAAATCAATATTTCCTTCCTTGCAACTCCTATAGTTTTAGAAACAATAGAACGCTTTAAACCATTAATGGAATATTCTCCCAAATTATATTTAGAAAAATTCACGAAATTTTGAAAAAATCTAGAATATAGGTAATTAAAAAAAGAATAAAAAAATTATAAGATACAAAAAATATAAAACTAGTAATTATAACCCAAAAAGGTATAAATCAAGTAGAAAAAGATTTTTTTCTTTAATATTAAAACAAAATTGTTAAATTGTTTCTGTTATTATTTGAATTTCGGTATTAGAATTTAAATTGTCTAGAGAAACAAATCTTCTTTTACCATTTTTTATTTCTTTGATCAATATAAACAGAGTATTTGCGTTATCTTTATTCTTTAAAGTAATACTATGACAAGATTTATCTTTTAATTTAACTATTATTTCATTTTCGATTAAATTTTCAACATCCATCTCAAAAACTGAATCATCTTTTTGTATCGAAAAGAAGCCTGTCAATTTCTCCTTTTCATATTTATCAGAACATATAATGTTGTGTGATTTTCTCATGATGAAAATTTTTCGTCAAACATAAAATCTTTTACCTTGTCTTTAGCTTTTTCTCTTTTATGTTTAAAGTCAATTATAAATGTTTTAGTATTATTGGCAAGATCACTTTTACATTCTCCACAAAGTAAATTTCCACTTTTGCATCTTATGTAGCGTTCCAAAGATTCTTTCTCATTATCAAAAAAGTATTTTAAGTAGCCGTATACTGGACATATATCAGCATTTCCTCCTAACTTTTTTTGTAATGAAACTGTGGCCTGCCCGCCTGTAAAGGAAGATAATACTTTTTTTTCAACAATTTCCGGTTCATCTGTTGTAAAAATTGCCGTTTCTGGTCTTGAAGATGACATTTTTGAAATTCGTGCCAAGCTTGGTAAAAATTTACTATGTATTTGAGCAGGTTTGTAAAACCCTAGTTTTGCAGCTATATCTCTTGTTATTCTCCAGTAGGGGTCTTGGTCAATTGCTGCAGGAATTAGAACTGGGGTTGGTTTTTTTTCAATTAGAGAAGGTAGAAAACAAGGAGCAGCCTGAATAGGGGGAAAACCAATCATACCTATATTTGTTGTATTTGTAAAACCAAAAACTGCTTTTGCGGTAGAAAAAGTTATTTTTTTTGCAATCTCTGTTGCAAGTGGATATAAATAATTAATATGTTTCGTGTCTATAATTATCCTCGTTAAGTTAGGATTGAAGCCTACTGCTATAATGTCAAGTATATTTTCTGAAGTATACTCAGAAATGGTTTCTCTAGTTGCTCCGGGATTATAAAGAAATTTCTCATCATCAGTTAACTGAAATAATAATTTAGAACCAAATTTATCCTGTAAGTATTTCGTAAATAACCAAGGCAAAATGTGGCCGAGATGTACAAAACCTGATGGGCCTCTTCCAGTATAAAGATAAAAAGGGTCACCATTCTCATATTTCGTTAGTAACCAATCAAGATCTCTATGTGAGAAGAAATATTGAGATTTTATAAGTGGATGAATTTCTCCTATTAATTTTTTAAATTTTTCAATTAAATCGTGTGTGATAGCCTGTGTTCCAAATTTCTCTATTAGTTTAGTATACATTTTATCTTCTAAATCACCAAAAACCTCCCATGGTGTAACAACAATATCTTTATAATTATCATGTGAATTATTGATGTTATTGGTATCTATAGTATGTGGAGGGCCTTCCATTTTCTTAAATAGTGGAATTACAAACGTTTAAACGTTTAAAAATAATTTTTATTAAACTTAATTGGAAAACACCCAAATTAATCTCGCAGAATTACATCCAATCGAAAGAAAAATTATTAGTTCGTTAAATCCTTTATCTCAAATTTCTTTAACTGATTTGATAGAATTGAGTGCGCTTAATCTTGACCAAATTAGAAGAGGATTAGAATGGTTAAAATATAAAAATATAATCGAATCAAACAAACCTTCTACTTTAATCACATTAGATGATTTAGGTAGAAATGCCATAGAACAGGGTCTACCTGAAAGAAGATTAGTAAGAGCTGTAAGAAATGGCAATACAACTATTAGCACAATATTAGAAAAAGGATCGTTGACGCAAAGTGAAATTAATATAGCGATTTCGAAGGCTAAATCTAATAAATGGATAAATATATCAAGTTCTGAAACAGAAGGATTAACTTTTAACCTAATAGAAAATTTTGAAAATGCAAGTGGTGAAGAGTTGTTATTGAACAAAATTTTTTCATCTAAAAAACTAAAAGAGGTAGATTTAACGAACTCTGAGTTAGAGGTTCTTAAGTTACTAGTAAAAAGGCCTAAATTTATTAAGTTTAAAAAAGATGAGGAAAAAGTATCACTTACTGAACTAGGAAAGAAGATCAAGACTAAAGTAGATATAAAAAATATAAATGATAAGAACTTCCCATTAAATAAAAATACTACTCTACTAGTTCCAGAGCATTTAATAGCAGGAAAATGGAAGACTTTGACGTTTCGTCCCATTGACGTCGAAGCCAAAGTTGCCATGGCAAATCCAGGAAGAAAACATCCTTTGACAGATTTGATTAATGAGATTCGTGAAGCCTTCACAAGTCTTGGATTTGTAGAAATTGATGGTGATTTTATACAATCAGCCTTTTGGAATTTTGATGCGCTCTTTACCCCTCAAGATCATGCTGCTAGGGATATGCAGGATACCTTTTATTTATCAGAGAAAATCACAACCAAATTAGGAAATAATAACCTTATAAAAAAAATTGCTAATACACATATACTTGGATGGAAGGATTCTTGGAATATCAAAATAGCAAAAAAACCTGTGTTACGTACCCATACGACGCCAGTGACATTGAAATATCTGTCTGAAACTAAACCAGATGAAGCTAGAATATTTACAATCGGACGTGTTTTCAGAAACGAAAAAGTTTCATATAAACATCTAGTGGAATTTAATCAAATTGAGGGAGTCATAACAGGAAAGAAACTAACTTTAAGAGACCTAATGGGTATTCAAACGGAATTCTATAAGAAGATTGGAATTAAAAAAATTAAATTTTGGCCAACTTATTTTCCATATACCGAACCATCACTACAGTCAATGATCTTCAACAGTAATTTAAATAAATGGATTGAGTTATTTGGGATGGGCATACTTCGGCCAGAAGTAGTACAACCATTTGGTATAAGAAATATTGTTTTAGCATGGGGAGGAGGCATCGAGAGAATAGCGATGTTAAAGTATGAAATTTCAGATGTAAGAGAATTATATAATAATAAAATTGGATGGTTACGGAGTTTAAGTAAATGCCAGTAGTAAATATCTTTAAGACACGTATTAAAAGTGTTTTTCCCAATAAACAAATTGAAGAAATATTAGGAAAGCTTCCATTTGTTGGATTAGATATTGAAGGAGTAGATAAATCAAAAATAAGAGTAGAATATAATCCTAATCGTCCTGACTTTTCAAGTGATACTGGTATATTTAGAACTCTAAAGGGATTATTAAATAATACAGTAGGTTTACCTTCATTCAGATATTCTTCAGATAAATCATATCAAATAACTATAGATCCGAAGGTAAAGCAAATAAGACCAATATTATTGTTTTTTGTTGCTAAAAATACTAACATAAATAATTTTATTCTCAATCAATTAATTTCTATGCAAGAAGATCTTCATAATGGGATAGCCAGAGGCAGAAAAAAAGCTGCAATAGGTATTCATGATCTTAATCAGATTGAATTTCCATTAATCTATAATACAAAATCTCAACAGGAATCATTTATACCATTGGATCAAACTAAACCATTTAGATTAAAAGAAATATTGTCTGATCTCGAGGCTGGAAAAAAATATAGTAATTTATTAAAAAATTTTAATCTATATCCTACTATCGCTGATAGAAATAATCAAATTCTATCATTTCCCCCTATCATAAATAGTAGTAAGACCAAAATAAATGACAATACTAGTAATTTAGTAATAGAAATAACAGGTACAAATTTAGAAACATGTAAGAGTATTTTAGCTATCATTGCATATTATCTCTATGATGAAGGTTATGAAATTTTTTCTGGAATCGTACATGACGATAAATCTGCATTTTCTTCATTGAAACTTCTTAAAGATAATACTATTTCAGTTGATCCAAATATGATTAATAGCTATTTAGGATTAGACCTATCAATTAAAAAGCTTATACAAATTTTAAATAGATGTCGAATAGATGCTTCAATAATAAACAATAAAAAAATTAAATGTCTAGTTCCTCCTTATAGGAACGATATTATCAGCTTTATAGATATTGTGGAAGAAGTGGCAATAGGGTATGGGATTGATAATATTAAATCTACTATACCGTCATTTTTAATCACTTCAGGGGTAAAAAATCACTATTTTAAAAAAATGGATGAGATAAAGGAGACACTGACTGGGCTCGGATTTTTAGAGATGATGAATTTTACCATGTTAGATCGAACCATTTCTAGTATATTTAATTTCGAGGATAAAGAAGTGCTTGAAAAAATTAAGGTAAAAGAAAGCAAAAGTAAAGAACATGAATTTCTTAGAACCAATATATTATCATCTTTGGTAAATAATCTTTCCTACAATGTTCATGAGGATTACCCTCAGAAAGTATTTGAAATAGGAAAAACATTTAGTTTTAAAAATAAAATAGTAGAACAATGGAATTTAGGCGTTCTAATTGCATCTAACAATTCTAACTATACAGAAGCTAAATCGATTGCAGAATCTATTTTTAAAATAAATTTTGGTAAAAATCTTATAACTAGGAGAAATGATAATAATAATTTATTCTTAAAAGGGAGATGTGCTGATATAATATATAAAAGTAAAACAATAGGCTTTATAGGAGAAGTCACCCCAGGTTTGATTACAAAATTCAATTTACACGTTCCTTTATCAGCCTTTGAATTCAATTTATCACCCGTATTAAAGGTTGAATGTTAAAATATATTCAATTAAGTTCAGGAGTAAAACCTATAACAATGTACACTCAATTTCTACTCTATCGGTATTAGACTTCTTGAAGGAATAGAACATCAACTATTATTGTAATGTACTTTTGTATTTGTATTTTCTTGGTCTCTGTTTACGTGATACATACATTAAAGACAATAGTAGTCCTTAGAGACAGGAAAAGAAATGATATGTCTCTATAGAATTAGATTTAGAGATTTGCCTCATATCAAATCTATAAAAGAAGAAAAAGAGTAATAGTCCATACCATACAGGAAACAATTATACAGAGTGGAACTAACAAACATTTCTAGTAATAGATCTTTATTGAACCTGAACACAGCTTTCTGCTTGGAATTCTTATCTTAAAGGAGAGACACATTACTTGTTACTGAGCATTTTAGGAGATCAATGTTTCAAAAGTACGGAAAGCATACTGTCATTATAAACAGATGGTGGTGGAATATGGTAATCACAAACATGCAACCTTCTGCATCTAAAACATAGATTAAATTCACCACTAGAAAAGAGTTCAATTGAAAAGATAATTCAATCTTTCAAGGATAGGACGGAAAGTTTTGATGATTATTATGTATATGTTAAAAAGGAATATAATCAGTTTCATAAGAATTGGACACAATTCTTTTATCTATGTACAATGATACTAAAGCTACCAATCGTGAATTCAAAATCTGGTTATAGGAAAAAATATATCCTAACAAAACCCGTATACCGAATTATTTAAAGATTTTTAACAAAACTCATTAAAAACTAAAAATAAAGAATAGAAATACTCAAAGATCTGAGCTATTTATATACTGAATTTTTCGACGTTAGGTACTATGACGGTTACCAGAGCAACTATTAGAGTTTAGATACCTACTATCTATGCATACACGGAATACAAATGCAATTTATTTAATGTACATAGTTTGATACAATACTTATTTTTGTAAAATGATACAATATCCAAAAGAAGAATTATTCCATTAGTTGTTTGAAAGAAGAAGGTAAATAAATCTCCCATAAAATAAGTTGCATTTTTATATATTACTGTATTTTGTTATAAAAAAACAAGATAATTAAAAAAAGTCTCTTTTTTAGTCATATATTAAACCATAATTGTTTTATAATGGCTTATATTTACCTTAATTACCGGATATTTAGCTGAAATATCCGGTAACCCCGTTATAGAGAGTGCACTAGGAGAAATACACCTTTGTGTATGGCTATATCGATGAATAGTTGTGAGTCAGAGGCGGGGGACAACATCAATTTTTTATATTGGACTTCGAATAAAACTTGGCAAATCAAGAATAATAATTTGAATTAATAGATCGACCATTACTGGGTTAAATCAATTATACTTTTCTTAATAATATATTTTGCTTCATTAGAAATATTATATTTTTCCAGTATTTCCGCTGAATTTTTAATAAGTAAATTTCTAAAGTCAGGTTCGCTTGCAGCCCTGAGCAGAATTTCACTGATTATTTCTGCTTCTTTCTGTCGCGAAATCAATGTAAACAAAAAAAACAATGAAGTCTTATATAATCTTAATGTTACAATTTGGAATTAGTAAAATTGATAAGAACTTTTATAAATAACTTTTAAATATTGTTATTTCAAAGTCAAAAAAAATGGACTCTTAATGGCACATCAAGAGTTATGCCAGTAGAAAAAACACTTATGCATGTTTCAGAAATAAGTAGAAAAATTGGGCTTACTAGAATTGCCGATATTACATATATGGATAAATTATACATACCTAATTATTCATGTGTTTTACCCGGTACTGAAGATTATATTTGGGTATATAGTGGAAAAGGTCCTACGAAACAACATGCAAAAGTAAGTGCAATTATGGAAAGCATTGAACGATATTCTGCCTTACCTACCAACTATTCTAGGAAATTTATTACTGGAACTTTTAATCAACTCAAACATTCGTATAATCTTCTACATCCTGACGAGGTAGTTGAACCATTAACTTTTGATTTTCAAAATGATATGTTAATGGATTATGTAGAAGGCTATGATATTATTAATAAGGAAAATATCTTGGTTCCTGCAGCATTAGCATTATTTAGATATACTCCAAACCCACCTTCTCTAAATCCTTTTGCATTTCATCATACTAATGGACTCGCATCCGGCAACGTTGTTGAGGAAGCGGTATGTCATGCATTATGCGAAGTTATTGAAAGAGATGCAATAAGCTTAGCTCAATTACGGGCAAGTGCAATTCCATTCCATATTTTGTATAAAATATATCAAAATTTAAGAATAGAAGGATATCATATTAACACAATTTCCAAAGAACACTTTCTGGATGACAATTCTCTATACCCAGATGTTAAAATTTCTGAAGACAATTTTTTCCCAGTAACTAAATTAATAAATAAATTCAAAAAATTTAATATTGAATTGATGATTAAGGATATCACTACAAATATTAAAATTCCCACATTTAACGTTGCATGTGTTGAGTGGATATCTCATGACTATGGGTATTTGGCTGAAGGACATGGTACTCATCCAGATAAAAGAATTGCAATATTAAGAGCTATAACCGAAGTTTCTCAAACAAGAGCAGCAAACATTCAAGGTGCCAGGGATGATTTAAGGAAAATACATTATAATTATAATAATACAGATGATAAAAATGCATGGCAATTTATGTCTTCACAAAAGACAATTAATTTTTCTGATATAATAACTTATCAAAATGAAGATATTTTAGATGATATTAATCTTATTATAAAATTTTTTAAAGAAGTAGGATTAAACAAGGCTATAATAGTCGATTTAACAAATCCGAAAATAAATGTTCCAGTTGTGAGAGCTATAGTTCCTGGTCTTGAGACATTTAAAATATCGAAGTCTGTTATGGGCTTTAGAGCTAGGAGATCCTTTAAATGAATTTACCAATTATATATTTGGGGCCCTCTTTAGAAATAAACAAAGCAAAAAAAATTATTGACGCTGACTTTAAACCTCCAGCCAAAAAAGGTGACTTTATAAATTTAAATCTATTAACGGAAAGAAGAGATATTGTTCTAATAGATGGAGTTTTCCTTCAGGAGTATCCCCCTTCTCCTATTGAAGTTTTTCAAGTTATTAAGAATAAAAACTTTAAAGTTTATGGCGCCTCTAGTCTTGGAGCATTACGCGCAGTAGAATTAGAAAATTTTGGAATGCAAGGTATTGGGAAAATCTTTGAGTTATTTAAAAAGAATATTATCAATTCAGATGATGAAATTGCAGTAACATTTGATTCCAATTATAATCTGCTTTCTGAAGCGATGATTGATATTAGATATAATATTTTTTTATGCTGGAAAAAAGGAATAATTGATGAAGAAACAAAGCAATCTATGGTCAATTTAGCTAAGAGAATTTACTTTCCTTTTCGGAGTTATGAGAATATAATCAAAAAATCTCTCCATTTTTTTCCTTCAAAAGAAAAATATATTTCAAGATTCAGTAATTATATTTTTATTAATAAAGTAAGTCTAAAAGAGTTAGATGCCATACGAGCACTTGAATATATATCATCATTACCGAAAACATAATTATTAAATTTAAATTTTATTTCTCAGGCTATTGCTTTTCAAAAACTATTTTATATCTTACCTCGTAATCTATAGTATGACTGAGAATCTGTCTAAATCAAACGCTCAATATAAAACAAACTGTAAAAAAATATTAGAACTATCACCTAAAATTCGTTATGTAGGTGTAACAAATAAATTTGGTAGAACAATAGCAGGCCAACTTAGAATTGGTTTAACTCCCTTTTTAAAAACAGAAGAAATGAGGAACGAATTGTTTGTTCATTCTATGATTTATAATATACGAAAAAACTATGAAAAATCCATAGGAGAAACCGAATTCATTTTTATTTCTAATAAAAATGTGGATATTATTAGTTTTTATATTGATGAATTAGTTTATTATATTACTATAGACAAGAACATAGACAAAAATGAATTGTACACCCTTATCGAACAAACTAAAGATCTTGCAATATCATGATTTATTTCAAATCTATTTGGTTTAAATTAAGTTAAAGATTTTAATTTTCCCCGCATCTCTTTATCTTTATAAATTGATGGATGACTTGGATCAGCTAATATTACCTCATACCATGAGTGTTTACCATCTTTATACAGAAAATAGGAACCAATTATTTCCATATTTGGATATTTCTCATTAACTCTTCTTTCAGCTACCAACCGCATATTCGTTGCTTGTTTAATATGAACAACTCCACTGTGTTTAGGTCTCCTGCCGGCGACTGGTCGCTGCTTTCTCATTCCTCCTCTTCCTACTCGGGCTCTAATCACTACAATACCCTGCTTGGCTTTATATCCCAGTCTTCTTGCTCTATCTAATCTACTAGGTTTATTTATTCTATGAACTGATAGCTCTTTTCTCCATCCAACTGCTCTCGATTTTAATTCCTCGCTATTTGTTTTCCACATTTTAGTCCAAGTCGACGCTAACTGTCTGTACATTTTAAAATATAATCCAATTCTTTCAAAAGGCTATATAAGAATTTCTTTTATTGCACGGCTATCATTCCTTTAGTATCTAAAAAATATTATTACGATAAGTAATTTTAAATTGAAACTATAAAATCTATTTCTATCGTGCTTCCTAATGGTAGACTATCGACCCCAATAGCGATCCGCGAATGTTTTCCTTTTTCTCCAAATAGCGTTTCCAAAAGATTTGATGCAGAATTGATTACTGTTGGATGATCTGAAAAAGACTCAATGCAGTTTATATATGCAGATACCTTTACTATTTTTTTGATCTTATCAAGGCTTCCAAAATGATCTTTCAATAATGATAGAGCGTTAAGAGTACAAAGTATTGCTGCATTTTGACCTTTTTCAAGTGTTGTATCTTTTCCTATTTTCCCTTTGTACTTTATTGTTACTGGATTTGAACCGGTATCTAAAGGAATTTGTCCAGAAACAAAGATTAGACCATTTACTTCAACTAATGGAATATAAGAACCAGAAGATTTTGGAGGTGAGGGCAATTCGAATCCTAAAGAATATAGTTTTTCATCAATGCTTATCAATAATAAAATATGAAAAAGTTGTATTATTAAATGTATTAAACAATTAACATAAATTAATAAAAATAATATTTGAATACATGATAAAGCGAGTTTTATTGTCATTAGCTATAGCATCTGTGATTACTTATTTCGTTTATCTAGGTCTGATGGATTCTATGACTAGATCTTCACCTAATTATCTCTCTATTTCTAATGATACTGCTGTTTCCATTATTTTTAAAAATGAAAACATATCCTCTGACCATCTCAAAACCGTAAATTCCGAGTATGTATATATAAAAGGAAATGGGGAAATATATGAATCAAAAAAAGATACTAACTTTATAGGCAATTACGTAAGAAAAAATTCCCCTACTATTACTACTGGGAATCATTTTGGATGGGAAATCAACTTACCGGCATTAAATCAAACTTATTATGTTGATCATTTAACGGGAGAAATTATCTCCACTAATTAAAATCCTTTTAATTTATTACTAAGGTTCTAAATAAAGCAAGTAATAATTATATTTGTATCTTAAAAAATTTTATACATGCAACTGACTGGAAATGTATTAATCTGTGACCCAATATCCAAAATAGGAATAACAATTTTAGAAAAAGCAGGCCTTAATGTTGTCGATAAACCATCGATAACTAATTCCGAATTATTATCCGAAGTTGAAAACTATGATGTAATTGTAGTCAGAAGTAGGACCAAAATCACTAGTGAAGTTATTTCAAATGCAAAAAAAGCTAAAATTGTAGCTCGAGTTGGTGTAGGTCTTGACAACATAGATGTTGAATCTGCTCTACAAAATAATATTGAAGTAGTAAACTCACCCGAATCTGCAATAAATGCCGTTGCTGAATTAGTTATTGGATTAATGCTTTCATTAGCGAGAAATTTACCTTTAGCAGATTGTGAAATTAAGAAAGGGAACTGGCTGAAAAAGGAACTGAATGGAATTGAATTGAGAGGAAAATATTTAGGTATTGTAGGAGTTGGAAATATTGGAAGGAACTTGGCAAGAATTGCTAGGTCATTACGGATGAATATTATAGGTTATGATACCATTCCTATTAAACAAGACTTTATAAAAGAAGTAGGTATGATAACAACGGATTTTAATACCTTAATAACAAGTTCAGATTTTATTTCATGTCATGTCCCATCAACACCTCATACTAGGCACATGTTCAATGAATCTAGTTTCTCAACTATGAAACCCACTGCTTTTTTTATAAATGCATCAAGAGGAGAAGTAGTAGATGAAAACGCTTTGTACAACGCTCTAACAACAAAAAAAATTGCTGGAGCTGCATTGGATGTTTTTGAAGTAGAACCACCTACTAATAAAAAATTGTTGCAATTATCAAATATCATCTGTACTCCCCATATAGGCTCTCAAACTAAAGAATCTCAAGAACTAGCTTCAAATGTTATTGCAGAGAAAATTATTCAAAAATTAATAGAAAGATCTAATTAAGGATAAATAATTGTATGGACCGGGTGGGATTTGAACCCACGACCACCTACGTTTCCTCTGCGTCAATGGCATGCAAGGCAGGTATTCTACCAGGCTAAACTACCGGCCCTTTAATGACAACCTGAATTTCTGATAATTTAAGTGTTTAATTACTGT
>JAATVK010000053.1 GCA_014523485.1 Nitrososphaerales archaeon TH5894 | reverse complement strand
GCTGCTTCTGCAGGGAATCATGCACAAGGTGTAGCTTATGCAGCAACTATTAGAAAGATTCCATGTACAATAGTAATGCCAATAAGTGCATCTCCAGCAAAGATTGCGGCTACGAGATCTTATAATGCACAAGTTATCCTCAAAGGTGCTGATTACGACGAGGCATGGATAGCAGCTAAAGAGATAGCTCGAAATGAAAATAAGGCAATTATTCATGCATTTGATGACCCAGAGGTAATAGCAGGACAAGGTTCAATAGGACTAGAATTATTAGAGGACCTACCAGATTTAGATGAAATTTATCTTCCGGTGGGTGGCGGTGGATTAGCTGCAGGAGTTGCAATTGCTATAAAATCCAAAAAAAGGAATATCAAGATCATTGGAGTAGAATCTAAATCTTTTCCAGCAATGAAAGAATCAATTGAAAAAGGCTCGCTTCAAACAAAAAAAGGAGAATTTACAATTGCAGATGGAATATCCGTGAAATCACCAGGAAATTTAACCTTTGAGATAGCAAAAAGATATTTGGATGATATTGTATTGATTGATGATGATTCAATTGTTAAAACTATGTTCTTATTAATGGAACGATCTAAACTAGTAGTAGAACCTGCAGGTGCTGCAAGTCTTGCATATTTACTAATTAATGGACATAAAAATAAAAATAAGAAAATAGTATCAATCTTATCAGGTGGTAATGTAGATATGTATTTGCTTGGACAAGTAGTAGCAAAAGGTCTTTTACAGATGAATAGATTATTAAAAATATTTATTCAATTACCAGATAAACCAGGAGCATTAAAGACAGTAGTAGATGGTATTTCAGATTTAAGTATAAATATTGTAGAGGTAGTTCACGATAGGCTTAGTGCCAATATATCTCCAGGAACTGCAGGTGTTTATCTAAGTTTAGAATTGGAAAACGCGAAACATTGTGAACTTTTAATTAGCTTGATGAAGAAAAAGGGTATTGATTTTCAAATAATTACATAACAAATAAAAAAATAAAAATAAATAATAATTTAAATAATTTATTATCAAATATAAATAATCAGAAGATCTATTAAATTAATAATAGCCGATCTATAATATTTTTGGGATCCATTTTTTGTTCAATTCCAAAAGCAATAGCTACTAGGTTTTTAATTTCTGTCATTTTTAGTTTAATAGCTGCAGTCATAGGCGCATAGCTAAACATTCTTCCATATAATGCCATTGATTTTTTATGTATTAATTCTTCAAAACTCGATTCAATTTGTGAGATTATAGTGATATCACTTTCATTTCCTTGGTTAGGAACTATATCTTTATAAACAGTTTTGGAAAATTCTGCTATTGCCTGTTTTACACTATCTGCATGTATCATTTTATTTAGAACATCTTCATTCACTCTAGAGGTTGTTGCTATCCTTAATGATTTAATATGTTCTTCTGGAAGTTCCCAATACTTTGCCCTAAGAGTGCTTAAAACATTATAATAGTCTAAATCAAGAGAAACTAAAGGTTGAAGATCAGCAGGCTTTCCTATATTAGCAAAAGCACTAATCACGCCTTTGTAGTAAATTTTATCAAGATAGAGCTCAAAAATTTGGATATTATTATTTTCTTTGTAGAGTTGAGCAGCTGAAGAAATATCATCACCGAATTCAGAGGTTTGTAAGGCAGAGACAGTTTCATCGAGATCTTTTGCAATTAGAGCTTTAACAATAACATCTCTTCTTCCTATTAGTTCTTCTGCTTGCATATTTATATGCGGAAAAATATCATCATAGGTCTTTCCTAAAGCTTTACTTTTTAAAATTATTTTGAGATTCCATAGGATGTATTTTTTATAATAAGCATTTACAAGATCTCCTTTAGCTATTTTGGCCATAGAAGAATGAAAATTGAAAAGATCTTCTCTTAGTGCGATTTCAATTTTTTCGGAAGTTATAGGTTGTTGAATTTTACTCAAAGAATCAACATAGGATGTATTTTTTAATCGAGTTACTAATTCATCTAAAGTTTTGGAATCAGAAAATGATTCTAAATCATGTTTAGAGAGCATTGTACCACGTTCAGAAAAAGCTCTAACTGTTCCAAAAATTCTTTGAGGTTTATTAGCTTTTCCCAATTTTAGTCATCCACATTCTTTTATGATACTACCTTATTAATTAAATATTTTTGATGGTACGAGAAACAATAGCTATAATCTCTAGGTTCTGTCGAAATTAGGTTCATTATCTATATTTCCTAGAATCATATTAATTGCCTTATCGATTGCCTTATCATGATTTTTTTCAATATTATTCTTGATCAGATTATAATTTTTTTCACCCTCTTCTTGGATTGAGAGAGATTCCTTTTCAGACTCGTTCTTAGCATCGTCTAAAATTCCTTGTGCTTCTTCATTTGCTAATTTAATAATCTTTTCTCGCAATTGTTCTATTTCGCTATTAGAATGAGACAACATACGTTTCTTTAATTCTTCAATACTAGAATTAATATTCTCAACATTAGTTTCAAATTCTGAAAGAGTATTGATTATTCCTTCCACCATGGAAACATTAGATTCCAATTCATCAAAATTGCACTTCAAGGATATTAAACCTTACTTTTAATTAGTAAAAATTATTTTCAATCTTTTAAAATCCTGCTTGAATAGGATCTATTGGTTTTATTAATTCACGTAACAAAGTTGTGGCATAAGATCCTTTTGGTAATTTAAATGACAGATCAAGCATACCAAAATGGCTAAATTCACTACAACATAGCAAAGTCTGTCTGAATCCCATCTGTAAGCTTAATTCTTGCAAATCTTTTAAATAAAAAGCAGTTGGCGAAATATTTTCATCTGATAAAATTCTTTTAGTAATATTATCAAAACGATTTTTTCCTGGTTGATAATTATAACCTACTAATCTAATTGCTGGAATAACATCATTATTTGAATCTATTCCTTCTCTAAACCTTCTAATTTTACCAAAAACTAGAGGTTTCTCTATCTCAAAACATAAATCTCCATCTTTACACCTTTGAATATCTTCATTGCACAAAAGAGCATTACTGAGACATTTATTAAAAATGTAAGACTGGTAAGCTTGAACAAAGAGTCTTCTAATATTTATCGGTATAGATCGAATAACTGCAATGGAATCTTTACCTTTCACAAGTGTATATAAAATAAGTCTTTCTAAATCCATTCCTTTAGGCAAGATTTTAATCAATTTTTGATAATTCTTAGGATCCCTACTTTTTTCTCTTATTTCCTTTGAGAACTTGGAATCATATTTGGAAGTATAAGAGAGAAGATATTCAATAGCTTTATTATAATTTCTCTCAAGTAATGCCTTACCAACTAAATGAGTTACCATTCTTTCACTTCCAAATCTTTGTAAGCCATAGAAATTAGCAATTTTATTTAATTCTAATAAAAAAGGGTGTATATTATTATCGGAAGGTTGATTAATTTTTATTTTAAAGTTATTTCCAATAAGTGCAGATTTTGATAATGGAGTACGTAGGAAACCTAATAAAGTCAATTTTGTTTTAGATGTTATTATACATTTAGGTAAATTCTTTGTTTTTTCACAACTAGCATATTGACTAGTTTCTGCTTTTGCATCCTTTATTCCCATTATTCTTAGTTTTAAACCTGATTGTTTTTTAATTTCAATTACTGCGTGATTAGAATCAATATTATGTTTTTCCAATAAATAAAGTGGAAATTTATGTTCGTTATTTTGAACTGAAGAAAAATATGGTGGTTTTAAAAATGTATAATCTATTATTTCAGATACCTGAAATTCTTCATTAGTTTCCTTTATGGTTCCATTTATACCTGCGAAATTTGTACAATAACATTCCATACCAGCATGGAAATCTATCTCAGGTACAGATTTTATCACAAAATTACCTATATCAAATTAAATATAAACAATACAACAATTATTTATACAATCAACAATAAATAAAGGATTTATATTCAAATAGCATATTATTAATTATGGGAATCGCAACATATATGGCTAAAGAAGTTATGAAAGAAATTAATAACAAATCGAAGGAGTTTTATGAATTTATTTTACCTCCTGTAGATATGGTAGAAGATAGTAATGATTTGCTTGTAATTATAGATTTACCAGGATTTAATAAAAATGACATAACTCTTAGAATAAATAAAAATGTGCTCTC
>JAATVK010000007.1 GCA_014523485.1 Nitrososphaerales archaeon TH5894 | reverse complement strand
GGTATGTTAGAGGGAAAGCTGAAAGATGCTTTTAAACAATTATCAATTCCTGCCGATCTATGGAGTTATTCGGCTGAAACTACAGGGAAAATATATAGTGTGTATGAAAATATATCAGATAAATAGTATTTCGCAACAAATTCATTTGAACTTGCCAATTTCAGTATAATAAACTATTTTTTTAAATATTTTTGATTTTGTCAAAATATATTTATGTACATAAATAAAGTCAATTAATATAATATTAAAGTTAATTTAGTTAACCATCATTTATACGATTTATATGATATATTTCCGGATTTATGTAGCTTTTTCGAAACTTAACTTAAATAACTTATATACAATATTAAATAATTATTTCATGCTAAACTGAGAACAATTTCATTTGAAGATAGAAAAAAAATATTATTGGAACATATCCCTAAAAATATTTATCCCTTTTACAACAATTAAATTATTCTAATAAAAAAAGTAATAATTTACAAGTAGAGCCATACAATAAATAAATAATAGTAATTATTATAATATTAATAAAAATGTCTTATGATAAAAAGGATAACAATAAATCTTCTAACAATAAGGGAAATGGTAAAGCAACCCTAAAAGTTGCTGAAGCTGAACAACGGGATATAGGAAGAAAAATTGTTCGTATTGATCCAGATGCAGCTCAAAGTCTAAATGTTATGACCGGAGATGCACTAGAATTATCTTCATTTGGAAATAAATCCGTTCTATTGAGTTGGCCAGGACGGGATAAGGACAGGGGTACTGGCTTAGTTCGTATTGATGGTTATACAAGGAATAAACTCGATGTAGGTATTGGTGATACTATAGAAGTTAAAAAAGTTGAATCAAAGGATGCTAAAAGTATAACCTTCGCTCCAACAGAGCCACTTCGAATTATAGGTGCTGAACAATATCTTGCCGAGTCTTTAAATGGACAACTAATGACCAAAGGTGATATAATCCCATTAAATGTAATGGGTCAAAGAATTGATCTAGTAGTAATATCAACCGATCCAGCTGGGCCAATAATTATTAATGATGCTACTAAAGTCACAGTTTCTGAAGATAGTGCAAAGGCAGTTCAGGCCACTCAAGAAGGAAAAGTTCCATCAATTACATATGAAGATATTGGTGGAATAAGAAATGAGATAGCGAAGGTTAGAGAAATGATAGAGCTCCCTCTTAGACATCCAGAGTTATTCAAAAGATTAGGAGTTGAAGCTCCAAAAGGTGTTTTATTACATGGTCCTCCTGGTACAGGTAAAACTTTACTTGCAAAAGCAGTTGCTAATGAGACAAACGCTAATTTCTATTCTATTGGCGGACCTGAAATAATGAGTAAATACTATGGAGAATCCGAAGAAAGATTAAGAAATGTATTTGACCAAGCAGAAAAGAATGCTCCGTCTATAATTTTTATAGATGAGATTGACTCTATAGCACCAAAGCGAGAAGAAGTATCTGGAGAGGTAGAAAGGAGAATAGTTGCTCAGCTTTTATCTTTGATGGATGGATTAAAATCCAGAGGTAAAGTAGTAGTAATAGGCGCTACCAATAGAGTTAATGCTATTGACCCAGCCCTAAGACGTCCAGGTAGATTTGATAGGGAATTAGAAATCGGTGTCCCAGATAGAGAAGGTAGACTCGAAATATTACAAATACATACAAGAGGAATGCCCCTTGCCGAAGATGTTAATTTAGAAAAACTAGCTGATATTTCTCATGGATTTGTCGGAGCTGATCTACAATCTCTTTCAAAAGAAGCAGGAATAAGATCCCTTAGACGAATACTTCCAAATATTGACCTGTCATCTGAAAGTATACCTAGTGATATTCTCCGGAAGATAATAGTAACTATGAATGACTTTATGGATGTTATTAAAGAAATGGAGCCTTCTGCAATGAGGGAGGTATTTGTTGAGGTACCTGATATCAGTTGGGATGATATTGGAGGATTGGAATCAATAAAGCAAGAAATGCAAGAAGCGGTAGAATGGCCGCTTAAATATCAGGAAATATTTACATTCGCAGATGCGATGCCTCCAAAAGGAATTTTGCTATATGGACCACCAGGAACAGGCAAAACCTTAATGGCAAAAGCTGCAGCAAATGAAAGTGAAGCCAACTTTATTAGCATAAAAGGACCTGAGCTCTTATCAAAATGGGTTGGAGAGTCTGAAAAAGGAGTCAGAGAAATATTTAGAAAAGCGAGACAAGCAGCACCATGTATCATATTTTTTGATGAAATAGATGCTATAGCTCCAAAGCGAGGTGGGGATTTTGGAGACTCTCATGTTACTGAGAGAGTAATTAGTCAATTACTTACTGAACTTGATGGATTAGAGATATTAACAAATGTTGTGGTTATTGGTGCAACGAACAGACCCGATATTATAGATGCTGCGCTGTTAAGGCCGGGAAGATTTGATAGATTACTTTACGTTCCTCCTCCAGATCGGGATTCAAGAATAAAAATTATGAATATTCATCTAAAAAAGAAACCTTTGGCTGACGATGTCAATATAGAAAAACTAGCAGACCAAGCAGAAGGTTATACAGGAGCAGATATAGCGTCTCTATCCTCAGCTGCTGTTATGCTTGCTTTACGAGAGCATGTATCAAAGTATAAAGATCCAAAGGAAGCCGAAGAACACAAAAAAGAATTGAAAATACATATGACACACTTTGAGAGTGCTATGAAGAAGATTAGGCCACTATCTACTCAAGAATTGAATATGTATAAGATAATATCAGAACAATTTGGAAAGCCCGATATTGAATCAAAAAGAAAAGGACCAGAATTACAAAAAGATTTTATATCTTGAGGATATTTTCTTTAGATATTTCTTTATTTAATAATAATAATTTTTTGAGCTATCGCCTGATACAGAATTGTTTTAAAGATGAAAATCTCTTTCCATTTTAGTTTTATAGCTTTTCCTACTGTACGGCCATATGAAATGTAATTTAGCTTTTAATTTTTAGCAGTTCACTTGACAACTAGAGTCTTTATTTCTAATATAGGAACACCATTTAATATCTTTTGAATATATGAAGATGAATTTAAAAATTTGAAATAATATTATCTTTCAACAGCATTAAGCTATTATTGTATTAAAAATTCTCTTAAGACCAATAGCTATATCAATTACAATCCTTAATTGTAATATTTGTATTTGCAATTGTTTATTACTTAATAATATCTTTTTAAGATTAAACCTAAAAGTTCATTGGCAAGATATTATTTAAATCATAAATGAATTTGGTTCTTTAATTGAAAGCTAATGATAAATATACACTAAAATTTATAAAAATAAAAAGAACATATTTTATCTTCGATTCTTTACAACGATTTATATAAGTATTCTTACGAAATTTATTGTATGCTGTCCTTAAAGTTTAAGACAATCAATCCTGCGACTGAAAGAATTATTAATGAATATGAAAATATGTCATATGAGCATTTAGATAACATTTTAACGAATGCGAAAAATGCGTTTGTTTTATGGAAAGAAGATTTTAAAAAAAGAGCTGATTATTTATACGCTTTTTCTAATGAATTTAGGAAGAATAAGGACGACTTGGCTAAAGTGGCTACACTAGAGATGGGTAAACCGATAAGAGAATCAAAAACAGAGGTAGAGAAATGTGCTTGGGCTATGGAGTATTTTGCTGATAATGGGCAAATTTTCATGACCGATGAAATTGTCAATACAGACGCAAGGAAGAGTTTCATAACATTTGAACCATTAGGTGTGATAGCAAGTATAATGCCATGGAACTTTCCCTATTGGCAGGCATTAAGGTTTGCAGCTCCATCATTGATAGCAGGAAATACTATTGTATTAAAACCAGCCAGCGCTACTATGCAATGTGGCTTAGAAATTGAAAAGATATTTAAAAAAATAGGATTACCAAAGGGAGTTTTCCAAACTGTAATTGGTAATTCAACAGTCGCTGAATATCTAATAGATTCAAACAAAGTAGATGCAGTAACATTTACAGGAAGTGTACCGGTAGGTTCTAACGTGGCAAAGAAATCTACATCTCATTTAAAAAAATGTGTACTAGAATTAGGAGGAAGCGATCCCTTTATCGTGTGTGCCGATGCAGATATTGACAAGGCTTCTTTAGGGGCAGTGAAAGGTCGATTTATTAATTGTGGTCAAAGCTGTATAGCAAGTAAAAGATTCTTTGTTGTGAAAAAAGTAGCGAATGAATTTATCGAAAAATTTGTTGAAAAGACTGAAAAACTCAGAATAGGCGATCCTCTAGAAGAAACAACTGATATAGGACCACTTGTAAGCCTCCCAAGTCTTGAATTTATAGATGAAGTAGTACAAGATTCTATTAAAGCAGGAGCAGAACTTTTAATAGGAGGACAGAGATTGGATAAAAAAGGCTATTTTTATAAACCTACAATATTGAAGGATGTAACTCCTGGAATGAGGGTTGTTGATGAGGAGACTTTTGGACCAGTTGCTCCAATAACAATTGTTGAAGACGAACGAGAGGCAATTAGATTTGCAAATGATTCTGAATTTGGTCTTGGTGCTAGTATCTGGACACAAGATCTTGATAAGGCTGAAAGACTATCTAGACTAGTCGAGTCTGGAATTGTGACAGTTAATAATGTGGTTATGTCAGATCCAAGAGTTCCCTTTGGAGGTATCAAAAATAGTGGTTTTGGTAGAGAATTATCAAAATATGGAATACTTGAGTTTGTTAATATCAAATCAGTAAGATTTTATGACCAGTTAATGAGAAACCATCATGTAGAATAACATTAGCAATAACCTAGTTACTAATTGCATTCTTGATAAAGAATGTTATAACTGCTGTAGTCTCTACAAGTATACACAATATTTTAAGTAGAACATAGAGTAAAAACCATCATATACATTTTCTCCATATCAAATAATTATTATTTGTTAAAATTTATAATTTTCATTTGTATCATGATTTATTAAATTATATTTATTTGGTTCCTTAGATGAGAGAATGTATACATCTTTTTTATAGACTAGTAATAAATGTAATAGTAGTAGTGAAAATTTTTATTTAATGATTAATATAAGGTAGTATGAATATAAATAAACCTCCCAATACAAATTTTAAAAATGAAATTAATGGATATAATGACGATTTAGATGATAATTCTAATAATATAGAATTTATCCAATTACGTTATACAGATGTCATCGGTAAATTCTTAGCTAAATATTTCCAAACTGAGACGAGTCATATATATGAAATTTTTAGAAAAGGCATCGGTCTAGATGGATCTTCGGTAAAAGGTTTTTCGACAATTGACGAATCGGATATGTTATTAATTCCAGATCGGACCACTGAAAGAAAGATCAACTTGTCAAATAATCAAATTACAACAGTTATAGCTGACGTATACCGAGGATTTAACCAAGGAAGATCATCAAGAGACCCTCGGTATGTTTCACAAAAGATGGAAGACTATTTAGCTATGAATCAAATTACATGTCAAGTCGGTGCAGAAGTAGAATGTTTTATATTTGATGAAATAATTTTTTCTAACAACCTAGCAGCTCCATCTGTTGTGGTTGGGGAAGATAACCCAATAAAAAAAAATCTACAAGGTATATATTCAAATCAGGATCCAACGAATGTTTCTATCTTATCAACTGAACAAGTCGGAAATGGAAAATATCCTATACGTCCAAAATCTGGTTATGATACAACTCCTTTTCAGGATTCATTAACAGACTTTAGGTTTGAAATAGCAAGAATATTAAAAAAATATTACTCTATAGAGGTAACTAATCTGAATCATGAAGTAGCGAGTAATGGTCAAATTGAAATAAATTTTATGCATGATATTCTTACAAAAACTGCTGATAATGTACAGTTATACAAAGATGTTGTTAGAAATGTGGCAAAAAAATACAATAAAATCGCAAACTTTATGCCCAAACCTATTTTTGAGGAGAATGACCCGACTAAAGGCGATAATGGTTCGGGCATGCATGTTAGTGTGAGTTTTTGGAAAAAATCTACCTCGAGAACAAATAATTCAAATATTTTCTATGATTCAGAGGATTCTTATTCTGAATTAAGTCAGATTGGTAGATATTTTATAGGAGGCTTGCTTGATCATGCTTCATCTCTTTCAGCTTTAGTTACACCGACAGTTAATTCATACTATCGGATTATCCCAGGATTCGAAGCGCCAGTTTATTTAGCATGGGCTAGAGGTAATAGATCTGCCGTTGTACGAATCCCCGTAAATGCTAAAGGTAATGATTCAGCAAAAAGAATCGAATTTAGAGCTCCTGACCCGTCAGCGAATTCATATCTTGCATTTTCAGCAATAGTCGCTGCTGGATTGGATGGAATTAAGAACAAAATTGATCCGGGCAATCCGATTAATGAAAATATATACAAGATGCCAGAGCATAAACGTAAAAGTTTTGGAATAAATATGCTTCCATCAAGTCTGGATGAAGCTTTAATGTTCCTGAAAAGCGATTGTAAATATTTGAATCTATGTTTTGAAAAACCACTAATAGATGTATACATTAGTCTAAAATTACAAGAAATAGCTGAAATAGGTACTGATAAATCAAAACTAAAACAATTCCTATACTATTATGATGTTTAGGAATTACCTATATTAGAAAACAATTATTATAATGCACAGATTATGATAAGTAGAGACAAAACCTTTCTGAAACTTACTAAAATAAATTCAACAAATTTAATACATGTAATAATTTATATCAAGTTTTAGGAAACTTGATATAAAACTATACCATCTAGTATTACGTTAAAAAATATCTTGAATGGATCATATAAGTAGAATCCTTATAATAAATGAAATCCCTATATTAGTACTATGTGCTTTATGACTGAAATACCTGAAAAAGAAGAAGTACTCAAGCCTAAAAAACTGGAAAAAGAAAAACAGCAAGAGAATAAATCACAGCCTGAAGAAAAACCAATCATGGTAAATGCTGCATAATAAAGACCCAACCTATTCTTTATTTTTTACAACATTAAGTTGACTATTAGAAATAAACTTAATTGATGGAATAAACTATTTGTTGAAACCAGCATTTTTTGTATTCAATAATAAATACAAAAATCTGCTAAAACAAACATTATTTACAAATATAAGAAATTGAGCAAATATTAATTAATGATTATGATATTTTATCTAAATAATATTTTTGAATATTTTTGAACTGGGACAAGTAATGGAATCTGGTAAAATAAACAAAATATCCAATATGGAAAATCTTTAGTATAGGCTAAAAAATGCAAAAAATGCAAAAAAAGACCAAGAAGGGGGATGTATATTGTATGATAGAAGAAAATTCTTTGCTCTCTACTATATTAGCGATGGAAAGTAAAAGTGTTCTAGACAGATACTTCAATTGCATGGTCATAGAAATATAAAATCAGAGGAAACATGGTGACTAAAATGAAGAATAAAACTAGTATTTGGGTTTAATAACCAATTAGTAAAAAAGGATCAACTTATTGGATCTTTTGAAAATTTAATTT
>JAATVK010000052.1 GCA_014523485.1 Nitrososphaerales archaeon TH5894 | reverse complement strand
ATCTACAACCTAATTTTTTTTATATATTAAATATAAAACAATAAAGGTTATTATCTCATTTTAATAAACACAAGACAAATCGTAAATGAATGTAAATGAATGAGAAAAAGCCGTCAGAAATCATTTTAACTTTGAAAAACGTCTCATTTGGTTACAATTACCATTTGCCAGTTATTGATGGTATAACATTATATATACCAAAAGGGGGTTTCATCGGTTTATTGGGTCCAAGTGGCGCCGGTAAATCTACTCTTTTGAAGTTGATTGTAGGATTATATAGACCATGGAACGGAATAATAAGGTTAAACAATTTTAGTGACAAAAAAAATAAAAAATCTACAATAATTGGATATTCACCTCAGGTTGAAAGCATAGAATGGGATTTTCCTGTTAGTGTAAAAGAGTTTGTCTCTTTGGGATTGTGGAATCAATCTGGTTTTTTTCCATGGATAAATAAAAGTACCAGAATAGAAATAGACCATTTACTTCATGTCTTAGGGATGGATGGTTATGCTACTCGTCATATCAAAGAATTATCAGGTGGAGAACAAAAACGAGTATTCTTGGCAAGAGCATTGATCCATAACCCTGAAATCCTTATTTTAGATGAACCTACAGCAGGCCTTGATAAAACCAATAGAGAAAATTTCTTACAGATATTAAGCGACCTAAACTTGAAAGGAATGACTATAATTATGACAACCCATGATATTGATGGAGTAGCTAAAAAGCTACCATGGATAGTTTGTCTGAATAAAAACATTATTTCCCAAGGAGAACCATCTTCAACTTTATCGGATAATATTCTTTATAGGACATATGATCTAAAATGACTGATTGACTATTGAGAAATAAGAGGGAGTTGCAATAATATTCTATGGATTTTCTACTTCAACCATTTCATTATGAATTTTTTAATCGAGCTATTTTAGTTTCTATACTGGTAGGTGGAACATGCGGATTACTTGGTGTGTACATAGTATTGCGAGGAATGAGTTATATTGGACATGGAATGTCACATGCTGTATTTGGTGGAGCAATAAGTAGCTATATTATAGGATTAAATCTGTATGTAGGAGCAGCAATATGGGGTATTTTATCAGCTCTGTTGATCACTGAAATAAATAATAGATACAAAATAAAAGCAGATGCCGCCATAGGTATTGTGACAACTGCAGGATTTGCAATTGGAATTTTTTTAATGAGTACGGCCCAAACTCCTGTTAGAAATTTTGAGGCCCTGCTATTTGGAAATATATTATCTGTCAACGATTTAGATCTTATTTTCATTACCTTTGTTTCTATTGTTACCATCACTTTCATATTCCTTTTTCAAAAGAGATTATTATTTACAATTTTAGATGCTGATACAGCTAAAGTTTACGGAGTCAAAACAAATAGAGTTGATTTGTTATTTTCCGTTGTACTTGCCCTAGTTGTAATATCAGCAATGAATTCTATAGGAGTTACACTTCTTGCAGTAGCTATTATTGCACCTGCAATATCAGCAAGACTAATTACAAATAATTTTTTAAAAATAATGATTCTTTCCTCAGTTATCGGGATGATAACTGCATTTTTAGGTATGTATTGCAGTTTCTATGTTGATTCACCTTCTGGTGCTACTATAGTATTATTTGGAACTGCTTCATTTATTATATCTGTGGGTTATTCTCATATTAAAAAGTCATATCATATGCACTTTCATGGAGATAATAAACACTCTCATCCCCATAGTCATATTGAAGAGCATAGACATGAACATTGATTACATAGACTATATTTCAATTGATAAAAAAATACATTTTTTGATTAATAATAAACTTCTATTTGAATTTATGTAATAGAATATTTAATTTGTGAACCAAGAAAATTAGAAGGTATAATAAAATAAAGGAAATAATACTAAATCAATAGAATAGATATAATTTTTATAATAATATAGATTTTATAGTACAATAAAATGAACAAAATCACAATAAATATAAAGATACTTGAGTATTCATTACTGTGGAATTTGTTGACACAAGTATAATAGAACAAATAGAGATAAAGATGATTCGTCCTTCATCATTTGCAGTAAGAGACAAATTTCAAAAATATTGTGAAGATGATGAATCTCTTATTATTAGTATTAGAGAGCATGGGTTAATTCAACCTATCCTCATTAGACCCTTATCTCATGGATTTGAAATAGTAGCAGGTCATAGAAGATACCAAGCATGTAAATCTCTTAGATGGAGATTTATTCCTTGCAAAATTTGCGAGATGACAAATAAACAAGCATTTGAAATCCAGCTCTCTGAAAATATTCAAAGGAAATCAATGGATCCTATTGAAGAGGCAGAAGCATTTAGAAGATATGTGATCGATTTTGGTTGGGGTGGTGTGAGTGATCTTGCCAAGAAGATCGGAAAAAGTGAGGAATATGTATCTCATAGGATTCAGCTTCTAAAGCTTTCCGAAGAAACTCAGAAAAAAATCGCTTCAAATATGTTAAACGTTAGTAAAGCTATTGAGATATCAACTATTCCAATTGAAAGGCAATCACAGATCGTGGGAGAAATAATTAAAAATGATCTTTCAGTGAAAAAAATAAGAGAATTAAAAATGATCTTAAGAGACCATAGTACGGAAGATTATACTAATATAGGTTTTGCCAATGCTAACAATTATTTATCAAAGTCCTTAAAGATCACCAAAAAAGCTTCCCTGTCTCTCAAAGTTACTTTGGCAAGAATAGATAACTTAATAGAAGAATCGCAAATTTCAATCGAGCCAGAACAGAGAACAGAGATTATCAATTTTTTAATGGAACTAAGAATAAGAATACATGAATTGATAGATGATACTATAAAATTCAAAAAATATAATAAAAAAATCTTCAGAGGTAAAAAAGATACCCTCAATTAAATTATTTTTTCTTTTTTGCCCTAGCATGTATTTTCAGAAACAACAGGGCATACCGTTACTCCAATAATATTTTTTATAATTCATAGTTAGTAAAAGTCAAATTTTATTCTTGTTACAATAGAAAATTGAATTTGGAATATATAAAGTAAAAGTATTATTTCATTATGATGTTGTTATCAATATTTATCTAGAGTATTCAAAAATAGAAGAATGATCTGGTTTTATGTGAATTGCTATTTAGTTACTGATGATTAAAAACATAAGAAGTAAAATACATATTTGATATTATATTTCTCGTAATATTTTTAACCATCAAATGGCTTAATACACTATAAATATTTATTTTGCTGTTATGCCTCCATCGATATTCATTTCCGCTCCTGTTATCCATTTGGATTTCTCAGAACAAAGAAATAAAATAGTATTAGATATATCAGAGGGTTCACCTATTCTTCGAAGAGGAAATGATGATTCTAGAGTTTTCTTTGCATTTTCATCTTTCATAAAAGGTTCTAGAAAAGGAGTTCTAATAGTAGAGGGGACTATACAATTGCATCTAATTCCATACTGTCCATATTCTACAGCAATATGTTTGGTAAATGAAATTATACCTCCTTTGGTAAGTCCATAGATTGACAATGGCACTCCAGGGATTGCTCTTGTTCCCAAAGTCGAAGAAATATTAATAATACAACCATCCCTATTTTCAACCATAAGTGGTAAGACTGCCTTTGTCATTTGAAGCGTACCGATAACATGAACATTGATAAGACTCATCCATTCATCATGGGTTGTTTCATGAAAAAGTTTAGGATCATTTATAACTCCTGCATTATTTATTAAAACGTCAATCTTATTATAATTATTTGTTATTTGTTCTATCATATTTAAAACATCGCCTTCCTTGGTTATGTCTCCTGGAAGAACTAGGATGTCCTTTTTATTGCCTATTTCTTTCGAAAGACTATTTAGTTTTTTAGCGTCACGTCCATTTATAACAACTTTACAACCTTCAGAAATTAGAGATTTTGTAATATCTCTACCTACTGTGCCACCGGCTCCAGTTACAATAGCAACTTTATTTCTTAAATTCATATACACCTATGTTATAATAATCACATCATTTTAAATCGATCTCTTTATATTCAATATTTTACGATCATTAAGACTGAAAAACCCTATATTCATTCATGATAATGAATTGAAATGACCCAATTTAAAATTGACTAACCTTAAAAATTTGCTTTTAAAATTAAAAATACTGATTAATCATTTCGATCTCTAGATCACAGAAAGAAAAAAGTTGTATTTGAATATTAATTAATAATATTAACTCTTCAAGAATTACTATAATAAAAGTAATACAATTATAATATTTATTTAAAGAGTCTCATCTCACTTAGAGTAGATTGTTGATATGAATTCTATAGAATTAATGAAAAAAGAAATTGAACATCAAGTAGAAGAAATCGAATATCAAGTAGAGAAATTAAAAATTAGTACCCTTGAAAAAAATAAAAATCCTTCTGAATTCCTTTTTGTAGGTTCGGGCGATTCGTTTGTTTCTGGTTTAATAGCAAGTTATGAATCTAATTTTAATTGTTTATGTATAGATCCTCTTGAAATAATAATTAATCCAACTTTAAGTAAGAATAAAATAGTATGCTTTATTTCTATTTCGGGAAAAACAAAAGAAAATATTTTGGCTGCAAAAAAAATAAAAAAATATTGTAAAGAAACAATAGCTGTTACTGCTAATCCTACTAGCTCCCTTGCAAAAATTTGTATGCGAGTAATTAAAATAGATTATCAAAAACCCTCTTTGGCTACTGCTGGAACATTGGGTTTTATATTAACTACAATGGCGGCTTTAGCGTTAGTAAAGAAATCAAAAACAGTGAATAATACAAAAATAATTTACGATAAGGCTGAGCAATTTGCGAATTATATAATTGATAAAATTAAAAAATATTCTTCTTTAAATGAAGACCAATCCTTTTTTTTTCTAGGTAATTCAACCTTATTTCCAATTTCTTGTTACGGCTCATTGAAGATAAATGAGGTATTAGGTTTAAAATCATCTGCATTTTCCTTTGAATATTTTTGTCATTCACCATTATTTAGTTTAACACATACAGACATATTGATTATTTTTTCGTCCAAAAATCAACATATCAATAAAAAAGCTTACAAGTTAAACTATCTTTTAAATAAGCAAAAATTTTATTCATTTCTTATTGAAATACCTTTTAATTCTAATATAGAAATTTTATTTTTCTCGGTTTTCTTTGTCCAATTATTTGTATACGGGTTAGCAAAAGAAAAAAAATTAAAAAATTGTTATTTCCTTGAAAATAAAGAGTTACTTAAAATTAGCTCTGATCTAATATACTAAATTACTTTTAATATAAAAAGAGAGACATCTGCCAAATTTGAAGCAGTTTCAATCCAAATAATGAAATATCCAATTAAAGTTTATTAGTATTATTACTTGGATATTCATGAATACTATAGGATTTTAGGAGTAAGTGAAGATGCTACACTCGTAGATATCAAAAAGTCATACAGACTTCTAGTTAAAAGATATCATCCTGATAGAAATTCTGGAAAAGAAATTGAGTCAGCAATTATAAAGAAAATTAATAATGCTTTCGAGGTTCTTTCTGATAAGAAAAAGAGGATGGAATATGATCGTTTATGCTCAGAAATTCAAACTTTAAATTTAAACTATTATCGAGAAAAAGATACCAGATTAAGAAATTATAATGAGGGTATAGAAAATACTCATGCCCCAGTAAGAAGAGAAATCCCTACTGAAAAATCAAGGTTTAAAATCATTGTCGAACCTTCTTTGTGCATGGCTTTTGGGAGTTGTGAAATTTTAGCTCCACATGTTTTTCATATTGAAACTAATAAAATTATTAATCCGAAGGCAGCAGTAGTATCGGAGACTGGAGACAATCTTGAATCTATATTAGACGCTGCACAAACATGCCCAACCAAAGCAATAACAATTATTGACAGGTATACAGGAAAACAAATCTTTCCATGATATAGAAAATTTTTATATAATTTCTTACGTTAAAGTATAAAATATTTCATAATTTTAAAAAAGTAAAGTAAAACCATGTCACGATATTTGATATTTTCTGATATAGATAATACACTTCTCCAATCATATATAATAAAAGAAGGAGAAATTTATCATACCGAAGAATATGGAGAAATTAAAGAAATTGTTCAAAGATTACGTAAAAACCATATTCCTTTAGTATTATGTTCCTCCAAAACTCGAGTAGAACAGGAAAAAATAAGAAAATATCTAGAGATCAAGGATCCATTTATAGTTGAAAACGGGGGTGCAATTTATATTCCTGAGGATTATTTTCCGATAGATCTTGAAGAATTAGGTTTATCGATCAACCGTATTGATAAAAATTTAGTTATAGAATTAGGAAAATCATACAATAGAATAATAGAAACTCTTCAAGATATAAGAGAAATATCTAGTATTAAATTCATTGCTGTACATGACCTTTCATTACCAGAATTAGCTCGTAAGGTAGGCATAACAATAAATGATGCAAAACTAATGGCGTCAAGGGAATATAGCGAAACCGTGCTTGAAATTAATATCAATGAACTAGATAATTTAAAAAAAATATTGAATCATAGAGGTCTTCGTATTTTACAGGGAACAAGGTATAATACAATTTCTTCTTTACATGATAAAGGCTCTGCAATTTCTATATTAAAGAAATTATATGCAATGAAATTTGAAAAAGAGCACATTGAGTCTATAGGAATAGGGGATGCACTTAATGACATTCCAATGTTTGAAAATGTTGACAAACCATTTCTAGTACGAAATATTCAAAACAGTTACACCCCCATGAAAATAAATAATCTAACCAGAGTAATTGGAATTGGACAGACAGGATGGAAAGAAATAATATTAAAGTACATACTCAAAGAGTAGAGAAAATGAAGGATGCAACTATTCACATCGTTCCCCATATGCACTATGATGCAGTATGGATTCTTAACAAGGAAGATTACTACTTTGTAAACATTGAATATATTCTAAAACAAGCTATAAATCTTATTAAAAAATTTGATTATAAATTCATGCTAGAGCAAACTTTTTTATTAGAAAAAATAGAAAAGGATTATCCTCATATTTTTTCAGATATAAGTGACCTTATAAAGGAGAATAAAATTGAGATAGCAGGGGGACAGTATTTGTTGGCTGATAATATGATTCCAAATGGAGAGGTACTAATACGAGAAATAATCGAAGGAAAAAAATTTGTAAAAGAAAAATTAAATAAAGATATAGTTGTTTCATATGGGGCAGATGAATTTGGTTTTAATGCACAGTGGCCTCAAATTTTAAGAAATTCTGGCTATAAATATTTCCTTTTTAGAAGAGGAATAAATATTTCTACTCCATCAGAATTTTTTTGGGAAGGACTTGACGGGACCCAAATTCTTACTCACTGGATGCCACTAGGATATCGTGCAGGACTTTTTTTAGATCAGTTACCTCTATCCTTGAAACAATTAAAAAAATATGCTTCAACTAATCAAATTTTAATGTTATCTGGAAGTGGCTCTACTCCTCCACAACCTGAATTAGTTGATGTTATAAATCAATGGAATAAAAAAATAAATGGAAAAAGAGTTACTAAATCTAAAAATGAATATAATATGATTATGTCATCTCCGCTTCAATATTTTTCTAATTTAGAAAAACAAAACGTCAATTTCAAAGTACGAAAAGGAGAGATGTATTCTGGAAAGTATTCTGCTGTCTATCCTGATTGTACATCATCACGTATGTGGCTAAAACAAGGAATGAAAGAATTTGAGAATAGTATTTTACTCCTAGAAAGATTAGATGCTTTATCTTGGTTAATTAATATACATGACGAAAATATTTCAGATCAGCTTCACAAGTATTGGAAGAAAATCCTATTTGTTGCCATGCATGATGTTTTACCAGGTACAGGAGTTGATGAAATATACAATGAAGTAAGGGAAATATTTGAAAATGAGAGAAAAAGTATCCAAAGATCAATTTTTGAATATTTGAGAAAAATTTCATTAATGACGAATTATGAGAATGATATTTTTATTTTTAATCCTCTTTCATGGCAAGTTACAAACTGGACAGAAATAATTTTAGAATTTAATGAAGGTGAAATAAAAGGTATAAGTTGCTTAAAAAGTGGGGATCAGATTATAGAGATAGAAATCCTTGATTATTCTTTATACCAAGATAATACTATTAAAAAAATAACCATAGGATGTATTATTTCCGTTCCTCCACTAGGATACAAAACTTTAGAAATAGTAAAGTCAGATACAATAGATGGCGATACAATAATTGCTCATGATACAAGTTTTAAAAATAAAGGATACGAAATTGAAGTAAATAGAGAAAATGCAATTATTACAGTTTTTAAATCTATAAAAAATAATAAAAAAATACACTACTGTACAGGAAATGAAATAATATTAGATGAAGAGATAGGAGATCTTTATTATCATCGGGAAAATCTAAAATTATTTAAATCAGAAACTGGTGATGGAATTAAATATGGAATATTCAAACCAGAAAAATATGAAGTTATACATAGAAAACTCAAATCCCATATAAAGTTTAAAAGTAAATATTTTGCATTAAGATGGCCCTACAGATTTACTGAAAAGTTTAAGCCGATGATGTATAGACATGATTTCATAGATATAGAAAAAGAAATAATAATTTATAAAAATTTAAATAGAATAGATTTTGTAACTCATATTTTTAATAAACATCCTCACTCACGACTCAGAGTAAGATTTGATACTAAAGGCAAAGCTAAAAGTTATTGGTGTGGAACACAATTTGGTGTTATAGAAAGAAAAACCGATCTCTATCATCAAAAAAACAATGGAAAATGGTTTGAAAAACCTTCAGGAGTATTTCCCTCACTCGAATGGGTTGATTATTCTATAAAAAATGATTCTAATAAAACTGTCGGAATTAGTCTTCTTCATCAAGGTTTGCCATCTCATGAAATCAGAGATGGATCAATTTACCTTACGTTACTCCGGAGTATAGTATTATTATCTTCTGACGGTATAATGGGACCATGTATACCTACACCTGATGCAGCTGAAGCGAAAGCCTATACTTTTAAATATTCAATCTTACCTCATGAAAACGATTGGAGTGAAGATCTAATATATCAACATGGATCGGAAATAAATATGTCGTTAATACCAATACAGATAAAGAAAAGTAATGACAGAAAAAATAATAATTTAGCAGAGAATAATGGAAATAAGGTTGAGATTTTGGACGATTCAAAATCTTTCCTGCAAATTTCAGAAAGTAATGTCATATTGAGTACAATGAAGATAAGTGATGATAAAAAAGGAATCATTTTAAGAATTTACGAAACTGAAGGAAAAAAAACTCTAACAAAAATAAAACTTGCAGCAAAAATAAAAAATATAAAGTTAATAGACTTTATGGAAAATGAGATTCAAGAAATCAAAAAGATAGAAAATGACACAATTATTATTCAGATAGGTCCATTTAAAATAATAACCTTAAAGATTCTTTTAAAATGAATAACAATACAAAAAATTTAAAATTACTTTAATCGAGAAACTAGAAAAAAATTACAGTCTTCAATAGAATGACGGCTTATTTCATTATAAAAAAAGAATGATAATATTATAAATTACTATATATCTATATTTAGTAACCTTACAGAGTATTAACCAACAACTACTGAATATAATAGTCCAGGTTTAATTACATAATTACATATCAAACTTATTGATTTACGGGAGGGAATGATCCTTCAGCTATTATTCTTGTAGTTTTACTATCTGGTTTTAATATTAAAAATTTTTGTTTTTCATAAAAGGCGATCGGTTTTTCTAAAGATAATAATATTTTAGATTGATTAATTGCAATTTTTAGTGGCTTAATTTGTAAACCCACTGAAAGTAAATATGTTTGTGTGTCTGTAATCTCTCCTTTATAATATTTATTTTTTGAAAAATCTATTGCTAATACTTCTGTATCTGCTGTCTTTAAGTTATCTCCTGTGCAAATAATATCCCCTCTTTCTATTTCTCTAGGTAAAACTCCTTTAACTGCTAACCCTACCCGTGATGGACTTGAAGACTCGTCGACTGGGTCATCATGCATTTGAATAGATTTAATCAAAACCTCTTTGTTTAAAGGCAAAATCCTCAGTTTATCATATAATTTAATTTTCCCTTGTTTAATTCCCCCAAGTAAAACTGTCCCCACACCTTTGACGTCAAAACTATGATCAATTTGCATTAAAAGATCTCCTTCTCTTGAATTTGAGTGAAGATTATTTATCTCATTTTTTAAAATATCCAGACTTTCTATTTTTTTAAAATTTTCAATTGTAGTACCTTTAATCATCTGATCAAGTTTTTGTTCGTCTATATCATAAGAATGGAGCAAAAAACCATTTCTAATATCTAAGCTATTTATAGCTATTATTTGTTCTGCAAGATATTTATCCAATTGTGTAATATTTAAAACTACAAAATCGGTCATATTCAAGACTTGAGGTAACGTCTGGATTTTATCTGGAAAAGAAATTGGAGCTATAAAGGTAAATATTCGATCATTTAATTTTCTGTCATAAAGCACTATATCAGATGTAGTACCTCGTTTTCCAAACTCATGAAGGAATTCATTACTTCCAAGAACAGCTATATTCAATCTTTCCAATAGCAAAAAAAATAATAAATAATCAATAAAATTGTTTATAAATTTGTTGAGTTTATTTCAATGCATAATTGAAATGATTGAAAAAAGGTTTCATGGGTTGTTTTTACCTTTAATAGTTTCTGGTATAATTATATCAACTTTTGGAATATTTTTATTTTTTTTAGGTCAAGGTATTAAACATGGGGAAGGTTTTGAAATAATAGGAATTAGATTCCTAGTTGCTGGGATTGCGACAATAGCCCTGGGATATTTTGCACAATACTATACAAAAATAAGAAATTCTTTACTTATTTTTAAATATTTTTTAGAAAATATAAATAAAAAAACTAAGTCCTCTAGATAAAATCTTTGAATTCTTAAACTATGAATAGCCTTTGTAGAAAAGGTAAGCTTTTATATATTATTTAAGTAGGGAAATTATGACGGCAATCAATGCTAATAAAAAAATCTATGTGATTGTTCATGGAATTAGACAAAATTATGACAAAGTGAAAAGTATGTTAATAGAAAAACAATTAAATGAAGAGAAAATTGCGATGGCATCCTTAGAAAAAGCTGGAGAAATTGGAGAATATGTAGCTATGACATGGCCTCCTATGGCAGCTAAAGAAGTAATAGTAAGTGAGATTGTAGGGACTAATAGTGAAGGAAAAGGAATGGGAGCGTGGGGATCAATTGACCAGAAAGAATTATTTAGGTTTCCATTCTGATGATGATATGATAAAATTAAGATATCAAATATATTAATTAATTAATTAATTTACCGTGTCAATACAATAATATGTTATTTTTATCATCCTTCTATTATAAATTGTAAAAGGTGATATGTTATATCAATTGAACAAAAACAGACTGTTTTGAACCTTTACAAATCAGGAATTTCACTTGAAGTAATTGCATTTCAAACAGATTTAGATGTCCAAGAGGTCCAAAATATAGTAAATAGGGAGGAACAAAAAAACTCAGATGAAAAAATTTATACTGCACCTTCTTTATCAGAATTTTATCTTGATGCTATAGTAGATATTGATGAATTAATTAAGAATGCTCAAGCAAGAACATGGTCAGCATTACAAGCAAAGGAGTTTAATATTTCAACAGAAGATTCTAGACAAATTTTAGAAAATTTGCTTGAATCTAAAACAAGACTAGTTATTATACATGTGGATTTAGTGGGATTTACCAAGCTTTGTATGAGCCTTCCCGCCAACCGATTAGCAGACATAATACGAGCTTTCACTCAAGAGGTATCTATTTTAATAGCCTCATATGGTGGGTACATATTAAAATTTGTTGGGGACGCGGTTTTAGGATTTTTTTTAGTTAAATCTTCTGAAAAAAATGACGATAAACTCCCTTGTATTAATGCAGTTAATTGTGCGCTCTCAATGATCTCTGTAATTAGACATGGAATTAATCCTATTTTGAGTCAATACGATTATCCTGAAATTCATGTTAGGATAGGAGTTGATGTCGGAGAAAATGTCGTCGTTCAATATGGATGGGAAACAAATATCTTAAAACATGGGACTGAAAAAATATTAACAAAAAAACCTATTATTGATATTTTAGGATATACAATAAGTATTGCAGTTAAAATGACATCACTTGCTGAATCTGATCAGATTGTGATAGGACAAATGGTATATGATTCTGTTGACAAGACTCTAAAAGAAAGATTTAAAGAATTTCCTATACATACGGAAGTATGGAATTATATATCTAGTACTACAGGTGGAATATATAGATTATATGGAAGTATAAGAGATTATACCTACTATTAAAATTTAAAATTTAACCTAGTTTTACTTTATTTCCAATTCAGTTTTATTAATTTAATTTAATTTAATTTGCACATTATATATTAAGACAGATTATAGTATCAACAATGACTGTTACAGAGGGAAAATTAATTATTCATAATTTTGAAAGTTCAGTATTAAAATCTAATCCTTTGAAAGATCCGTATAATAGAGAAATCATAGTATATGTTCCTCATGATTATTCACCTAGTCGATCTAAAGGATTCCCAGCAGCTGTTGGACTTTCAGGATTTAGTGGTAATGGTAGAACTTTTTTCAATTTAGATCCTTTTAGTGAAAACATTGAGCAAAGAATGAATAGATTAATTTCTGAAAAAAAATGTGGTTCTATGATTTTAGTTATTCCAAATTGTTTTACAAAATTTGGAGGAAATCAGTATATAAATTCTACCGCTACGGGAAGATATGAAGACTATCTTGTTGATGAAATAATCCCATTCATCCAAAATAATTACAATATTTCGTCTTTTGGTGTATGGGGAAAATCTTCGGGTGGATATGGTTCACTTGTTTTAGGAATGCGTTACCCTGAATTATTCAAGGCGATTGCGTGCCATTCTGGAGATGCAGCATTTGAATATTGTTATTTACCTGATTTTCCAAACGCTTATCAAAGTTTTAAGCAAACCGGAGGTATCGAAAACTGGTTTAATCAATTCTGGAATAAACCCAATAAAAAACAAAAAAATGATTTTAATGCCTTAAACATTTTATGTATGGCAGCACATTACTCTCCAGACCCAGTATCACAATTAGGTATCAAAATTCCTTTTGATGTTGAAACTGGGGAACTAAATGAGGCGACGTGGAAAATGTGGAAGAAATGGGATCCCATACAAATGATAAGCGACTATCAAAATAACCTAAAAAAAATAAGACTTTTGTACCTTGATTGCGGGAACAAGGACGAATTCAACCTTCACATTGGAGCAAGAATACTTCACCAAAAACTTGGAAATATGAATCTTGAACATCATTATGAAGAATTTGATGGAGGTCATTCTAATACAAGTTTCCGATATGACATTTCTTTTCCATTATTATATTCATCACTTTCGTAAAATAAGTCATATTTAATATAAATTTTATATAAGAAAACTTGAATAAGAATATATTTTAATTATATAGTACTTGAATAGTATTAATGTGACTTAAGAATATTATGTACTAAAAATATTAATACTTATTATATAATGCCTTAGAATTCACTTAATATACAATGTTTTCATCTGATGTACGCAAAGAAATGAATAGAACAAATTCACTGATTATATTAGCCTCTATAACTTTAGGAGCATTTATGGTATTTCCTACCACACCTTTGATCGATGTTTCAGGATATGGAGACAGGTTAGCTCCAGATTACCCACCAGTAGAAGATTATCCACCAGTAGAAGATTATCCACCAGTAGAAGATTATCCACCAGTAGAAGATTATCCACCAGTAGAAGATTATCCACCAGTAGAAGATTATCCACCAGAAAATGCATTCCACCCAGATAAGCATTATAATCAAGATATATATGGAGAATTTTCAGACCAATACGAAAGTGGATATTACGAAGATCACTATGGTAAACCATATTCTATAAAATAAAATAAATCTCTTAATTTATTGTATAACAAAATTATTATAATTTAGACGAGATGTTTAAACAATAAATACATACACTATGTAATAATTTTTATAAGATTGTTTGTTATTATTACAAGACAATTAAATTAACCTATTCATGTACAAGAAATCTATAAATGCTTTTGTATTTATTACAATCTCTCTATTTAATATATTAGATGATATTTTTAGGTTGTAGGGAAAACCGAAGTGTCATTTCTGATCCTTCCCTCGTATTCTCCTGTCGTTCTTTAGTTAATTTAAAAAGACTATTACTATCTAAAATAAAATGTACCATTACATTAGAAGAATTAGAAAATCTATCTACTGACACAGATGTTGAGCTTATTTTGTCATGGTCAATATTATTAATTGTAGACAAATACTCTTTTGCATTAAACAACTCATTAAAAGTCTCTGGAATTTTTATTTCCATATGAATATAAATGAATCCCTCTTCAATTCTTGTCATGTTGTATTTAAATGGAATTTCAAATAAAATTTTTCTAGATTGTTGATCATAATTATAATTTACTATTTTATCATTAAAGGACAAAATGGTTAATTTTTTATCTTGATTATTGTCTATTACAAACTCGACTATGTTTCCTAAACTTAAATTGGAGTCAAATTTAAGAATTACATTCTTATTTAAATCAGTATGGTTAGATAAAGCAATATTTACTTTTAATCTGTACATTCCACTATCCAGTTTAAGTCTATCAATATGTATTATTCCATTTTCATTAGCACTTATTGTTTGCTGCTCATTGAGATCTCTACTAATTCCATAATGATTATCATTTTTTACATTCTTTCTTTCATTTGAATCAAATTCTAGAATTAAGGTTCCATTTTTCGAAATAAAAGATCCATTTAGAAATACATTTTCCGTAACTTTCTTGGCGTTTAATTCGCTTTTTAATATAGTAATATTATAAAAATCAGGTATATACGTTATATTTTTATCAATATCTATTAATTTAAAGACCAAAGATTTTTTTTCATTAATATTTGATTTAGTCATTGAAGGTTTGAATTCAACATATAAACTTAGAGGTGTATCATCTAAATTAAGTGGCGGTAAATAATCAATACCAAAATTATTTCGTATTCCATTACCATACACATTTGATAATGTCATAAAATAAATAGATAATAATATTGTTATCATTAACAATATTACTAAAATTTGGTTCATAGGTTCTTATTCTAAAAATAATAAGACGGATTTACCTCAATTTATAAAAAAGAAAGTGGCTTTGCTATCTATCTAAACAGAAAATTACAGATACTTTCGTTAAAATTCATCATACACTCCTTCTTTAATTGTTCAGTAAATTTCCCTTGATCGTCACCAAAATCTTTAGGATTGAATGGAAGAACTTCATCCTGTTGATCTAATGGCTTAATAATTTCCAAATTAACGGGAACATTTACGATTTCGTTGTCTCTTAATATTTTTAGGTTTACAATATCACCGGCTTTTTTATTTGTCAAATAATCAGTTATATCTGAAACTGAATTTATAGTCTTATTGTCTATTCCAACTATTACATCTCCACCTAATCTATATTGAGTATTATTTATTATTTCAACTACGTATCCACCTCGTATTCCTGCTTTATCTGCTGGACCATTGGCATTTATGTCAATTACGAGGAAACCTCGTGGTTCTGTTAAATTCATTTTCTTTGCAATATCAGGCGTTATATCTACTCCAGTAATACCTAACGATGGATGCTGTGATGAACTAATAAGAGTTTTAGAATCTGGTCTTGCTTGTAATACAGTAGTTTTTTCCTGAACAATTCCATCTCTAATTATGGTTAATGAAACGTTACCTCCCACAGATTTTTCCCTTTCTAAATGAGAAAGTATGTCGTCTATTTTTCTAACAGGATTTTTATCTATTGCTATAATAACGTCACCACCAAGTTCAACTTCTCTTCCATCTATAGTATCAATTTTATCTCCACCTCGTATTCCTGCTTTATCTGCTGGACCATTGGAATTTACATCAATTACGAGGAAACCTCGTGCTTCTGTTAAATTCATTTTCTTTGCAATATCAGGCGTTACATCTACTCCTGTTATCCCAAGCCAAGGATGCGGATATGAACCATTTTTTATTAACTCTGGTATTACCTTTGTTAATGTGTTTGATGGAATTGCAAATCCCACTCCTGCGTATACACCAGTATTGGAGAAGATAGCAGAATTAATGCCAATTACCTCTCCTTTCAGATTTAATAAAGGACCTCCAGAATTACCCGGATTGATAGCCGCATCTGTTTGTATAATATCAGGTATAGAGAATGATGCAACTCGATTATCAGTTCCGAAAATATTTTCTGGTGTTGATGGAAGCAATCTACCTAGCCCACTAATAATACCCTCTGTAAGTGAACCAGATAAACCAAAAGGATTACCAACAGCAGCAACAGTTTCTCCAACTATAAGATTAGATGAATTACCCAATGTTAATGGAAATAGTTTTTCCTTGGGAACATCATCTATTAAAAGAAGGGCAAGGTCACTATGCGGATCTGAGCCCACTACTTTACCTGTATAAATCGTTCCGTCAGAAAATGTAATATGAAGGTCTTTACCTCCTGCTGTTACATGATTGTTGGTAATAACGTGTCCATTTGTATCATATATAAATCCTGAACCTAATCTACTACCTAACAATTCTGTAGTTTCATCATCACTTGAAACTTGCACCACCGATTTTTCTACATTTTTGAATAATTCTGAGAGAGTTTGTGTTTTATTGGTAATATTTTCGCTTGCAAGGGAATCTTCCATGCTATAATTAATTGTAATTAAAGTCACCAAGGAAACTGCTATAATTAATAATGTCATTCTATTGTAGAGTTTTTCTACAGATTTTTCTAAAATCAATTTATAGTTCACTATTAAATATGAATTTTAGTTATGTATATTTCTTGATGATCACTTACAATAAATTTCTATATTCATTCGTTAATTCTAGATAATTTAATCTTTATCTATATAGTTTATAATCGTACTATTTAGTTAGCCTCATAATCTATATATGAGATCATACACTTATGATATTAGTAGCCTTTCGTATCAGAAAAATTTGTACATTTCAAAATCAAGTATATCTTAGCTAATTTGAGAATCTCAAGATGGATATCAGTAAGTAAAAATATAATAAATTATAAAAATAGTAGATTTAGAGCAAATAAATGTCTATTTTTATCAAGTCTTTGTATATAGTGATTTGTTAACTTTTTTGAATCGGTGTTACATTCTTATTGTTAAAGAATAATATCGTTGATTGTTGTTAGATATTTATCAATAAATAAAAATATTTGAACAACTTAAGATGATTATGAAAAATGATGAATTATTTTTAATTGGAGAGATGAATGCTCATCAAATCAAAAAAAAAGTAAATGACAAAACTGTTGCAGTATTAATCTTTGGATCATGTGAAAACCACGGAGATCATTTACCATTTGGATCTGATTTCATTTTTCCTTTCGAATTGGCAAAAAGAGTAGCTGTAAAAATTCAAAATTTAATAATCCTTCCACCTATTCCGTATGGCGTAAGTAGCCATCATAAAAAATTTTATATGACTATAAGTATAGGAACAAATACTCTTATATCTCTAATTGAAAATTTACTAGAGAGTGTATATAACAACGGAGTACATAAGATTTTAATCATTAATGGCCATGATGGAAATATAGCTCCCATTGAGATTGCCGCTAGAAATACTAAAGATAGATATCCAAATATTACTATAGCATGTTTGGAATCTTGGTGGGAATTGATTGGTAAAATTTCTCCAGATACTTTTAATGTATGGGATGGATTGGGTCATGGAGGCGAAGCCGAAACTTCAGCCATGATGACAATTAGCCCGGATTTGGTAAATAAAAATAATATACCTGAGGATACTATACCTAATCTCCCAAAGCACATAAGAATATTTTGGACAATGGATGAACTTACCAAAACTGGTGCAACTGGATCCCCCAACAATGGTTCTGTAAAAAAAGGGGATGTTATTTGTAGGATTTTAGAAGATATATTAATCTCTTTTCTATTAGATATGGAAAACAATAGATGGAAATATGGACTATGCCTTTAAAGAATATTTCAAATCTGTTTTAATTTATAAGAATATTAATCGGAATTAAAAATTCTAATCTACATCAAAAAAAATTAGGACAAATAACTGATTTTTATCATTATTCGAAGAATGTACTATAAAGTATAATAACAAAAAATCTCTAGGAAAATAGATGTTTATAATAAGAAAATATAGTACTATAGTAATTTTAACTCTAACAATTCTAATAGGGATTTTTAATAATATTCCATCTTATACTCAAGAAGACAATCAAATTCAAGAAAAAGAAAAAGCAGACGCAACGAAATTAGCTCATTCATCAGAAGATAATGAACACAATAAAACTTCTATTGTAAGAGACTCAGTCACAATACTGTTACAAGATGCTATTATTCCTGGAACAGATTTTTTACACCTGTATGACTCCACCCCATCTCATATAACGAATGGACATGTTGCTTTAAAAGTTCCTTGTGCAGCTGATAGTAATTCTACAATCCAGGTTTTAATAGGTTCTGCACCCAACATGACAGCAACAACTCTTGAAAATATACCTGCTTTATCAACTCCTGGCGAGCAATGTCTATATCATGTTGATTTAATACCTGGAGGAAATGTAACAACAATCACAGATATTGCATTAAAGAATCCCACAGAAGATGAAATAGAATTTCCACCAACTTCATCAGTTGTAATCGGTATTAATGAAATAATGGAAGGAGAGCATGCTCATACAGAAAATGCACAGAACACCACTAAATCTGAACATACAGAATAATATTCAAATCTTCTAAAAAAGATTTAATTTATTTTTCATTTTTATCCATTCATCATCTTTTTATTTATATAAACAGTTATTTTCTCACTAAGCAAGATATATTAATATTATTCGTACTACTATTCCAATAAATCGTAGTATTAGTAATAAAAATTGTTATTTACCCACCATATGCTTATAATTACCTATTCATTTTATAGTAGATAAAGTAAATTATAACTATTTCAAAAATACTAATGAATTAAGCATTTTTTGGATTATTGGCAAATACTGTTCGTATTTATCAACATACGCTTTGTAAGTAATAAGATACACTTTATCATTATTTTTAGTAATAAGTTGAAGTGCTTGTTTTTTTTCATCATCCATTGCGGTAAAGATTATTTTTTTTGCTTGTCTATTATCTGCAAGAATTGTATCAGATGATTCTATCAACTGAAAATCTTTAAGGTTATTTGTATTATTTTTGAGATGGATATTTACGATTGTATTTAGTGATACATTACTTACACTCAATGAAGAGATTCCCAACCCAGCTGGAGATTTATAATGACTTGAATCTACAATTGGAGCAAGAAAGGTAACGAAATCATTCAAACGTTCTTCTTTTTGCCAAGTTGAAGGATATTGTATGCTAAACTTTAGTTTTGGATTTTCATATGTCTTAAAATCATCTTGGGATTTTCCAGAATGAAACAATCCAGATGCATCGTTAACAATATTTACAGAATTATTTACTGATATATATAACAAAGATAGTAAAATAACATAACTAGTAGCAGTTATTAATCTCATATATTCGAATGACGTTATAATACATTATTTTATTTTTTCTAATTTTGTCTAATAGTTAATATATTCTTTTTCAAAAGATTAGTAGAAATATTACT
>JAATVK010000051.1 GCA_014523485.1 Nitrososphaerales archaeon TH5894 | reverse complement strand
TATTCCATGAAATCCATTAAGGATACTACATTTTTTTTATTCTTCAAGGAATATGAAGAGGAAGTTATTTTCTTTATGTTCAATTCAGGATATCCAAATTTCATATTTCTTTTTTCAAGCTCAGATTTTAAGAACATCATTATTGAGTCTGAGTATTCTCTTTCAGCATTTAGATTTTTTTTAAAGGTAATTGGGTCTTTGAAGTTAAAAACTTTTTCATAAAACTTTATAGAGTTATCAATTTTTAATATCTGTAAAATATATTTCATTCTTTCCCATATATCATATCTTAATCTTAAAATTGCTCCACTAACATATTTAACTCCCATATCATTTGCAGAATCTATTATACTTGCGATATCTTCAGTTGAATCTGTTATAAGAGGCAGAATCGGATCAATATTAACTACACATTTTATACCGGATTTGCAGAATTTTTCTATTACTCTAAACACTGATTTTGATGGAGGTGTACCGGGTTCAACAATCCTTTTTATTTTCTCATTGTTTGTAGTAATTGACCATACAACAAAACAATTATGGGAATAACGATTGTGTAATTCTAAATCTCTCTCTATTAGGCTAGATTTTGTAAAAATATAATATGGAATTTCAAACTCTTGTAGAACCTCAACACATTTTCTCGTAAGAGAATATTTTAACTCTGCAGGCTGATAGGCATCAGTTGCAGAGGCTATCATTACAGGATTAATTATATTTACTTTCCAAGATTTTATCTGTTTATATAGTAGATCTGTAGCATTGATTTTTGCATATATATGGTCATAAAATTCAGGTGACCACTCATATGTGGCATAACAATAACCGCACCTATGGTGACAACCATTATATGGATTTATAGTTAGACCTTCTTTTCCATATACAAAAAAATCATGAAGAATTGATTTACTTTCTTTAGCAGTAAAGATCGGTGTTGAATTTTTATACCATGAGGATAAATTCATAATAAATTTTAATTTCTTCGATGACTAATTAATTATAAAGTACTTTTAGGTCAGGGAGGGAGTAGTGCCGTTGGTTATGTACCTTTATTCGAAATAAAAATTATTGAATGGGGTCTATTTTTAATTTATTATTCATTATTTTCAGATTTTTCACTTTCCACTATTCTCTTTTTTCCATTTCTTTTTCGAACAGTAATCAATACTTTTTTACCTAGGAATTTAGACATGTACTCTTGATTACTTTTTGGTACTGGTATAGATTGGTTATTTTCTATCGTTGTTAAAAAATTTATTATAACTATTTCATCACTCATTGTAATAATCCAATATAAAAATAAATTTATTATAATTTAAAGATTACAATATTCCAATATTAGTATAAGGAGAAAATTGAAAATTTCCTTAAGACTTGTGATAATGTTTTTTTATCAATAACCATTGAAATAGTAGATTTATTAATTAAATCTAAAATTTGTAATGTAACTATAGTAATTTATCTAACTAATATAATTCTGAAATATCAAAACTAGGATTTATCGACCTGACTATCACTGATTTGTATTGAGGCACTTTTAAGATTAGAATTGATTTCACAACTATGTTGAATATATCACTCTGATCAAACGGTTATACTGAGGATGAATTTACAATTGCATTTTGAAAATAAAATAAGCAACTTTATATCTTACGACAAGCCCGTATAAAGAAGGAATATGAAAAAGAATACATTCTTAATTATATTAATTAGTCTGATTGTATTAAATTTTCTACTCGCTTTATATGTAATATCTCTAATGTTCAGCTAATTTCAAAAATATTCTCAATAATAATATTCTTTTATTAATAGCATCTATGAATGAAAATGATAGTGCTAATTTTATAAATATCGTGACATGATTTTATTGTCTATTGTTCTCAGGGTTAATAAATATGGCTGAGGCTATGAGAATTGAGAATTACTTTTACTAACACTACAGAGAAATTACAAATTTGTATAGGTAGATGAGATTGATATTCTAGACAATATAAAAACCAAAAGGAAGCTGGACTATTTTGAGAATTTCATCAATTCACAATTTTTAGGTTTGATTATGATGAAATAGAACAAAATAAATGATTTTACTTGCATAATGAACTTTTCTTCTATATAAAATATATAAAGTTGTATTAAAACAATCCGATAGGTTACAATTTATTAATACATTTTAGTCTAAAACAGTCTTGTTTTAATTATTGCCGAAAATTATGTTTAAGTTTATTGTATAATTAATACAGGTATATTTATATTGCTTATTATTTTTCTAGCATCACTGAATAATGACCTTATCCATGAATCAATATGAGATGTTGTTAAAACCAATAAATCAAAGTTATTCTCTTTAATTTCTTTAACTATTTCATCATCTGTTTTACCAGCTCTAAATTTATAAGAAATTTTATTTTTAAATCCAGCTGCTTCACATTTCTTAATTTTTTCTTCCATGGCATCTATTATATCTCCTTTTATATGTCTATCAAAGTCCTCATTATCCATTTTTGATGATTCATGCGAACCTTCTACAGTTACATTGTCAAATTTATCAACATCTTCTAATATACGTAAAAGAAGTAATTCTGCACCTGTAGAATTGGATAAAGAGACTGCATACATAAGTGCTCGATCAGATTCATCTGTCCCGTCATCAGCAACTAGTACCCTTTTAAATGAAGGAATATTATTTTTAGTGAGAGAATAATTTGGAGACTTTTCAGATATACTTTCTGAATCATCTTCTACTTCTGGTGATACACGTCCATCAGGACTTATAATTTCATTACCATCATAATTTAAATTATCATTGTCAGTGCTCATAGAAAATAAAATTATGGTATGTAATTTATAATTTTGTAATAGTAATGATGATAATAAACTATTCTATATTATGAAATATCATTTCTAACAACTAATTTTTTATTTATGTTAATAGAGTCATATTACTAAACACCAATTGAATTGATTCTAATAAAATATGTTGTAATAATAACAATGTAAAAGATTCTTGGATGTCTTGTTAAAATCTATATTAAAAAGAATAGTACCAGTACTTGTTGGTGGTACTACTACTGGTATAATTTTAATTTATTTCTTAGGATTTTTCATTGCTATTTTCTTGAATAATATTGTATGGTTAATTATTTCGACTTTTCTTTACAAAGTTTACTGGAAAATGGATGGTTTAGAAGATATCTTAATTCTTTATATCTTTATTTTCGCCAAGATAAAAAAAGAAAAAAATAAATAACAACAATAGTACTTTTGCTAATATTCTTTGATAAATTTCGATGATACTGTAATTTTTTTTGGAATTCAAGTTGTCATTGACGTAAACAATTTTTTAGCTTTTAACTTTTCAGAGTTCATAATATCTTGAAGAATTTCTATAACTTATTTTATTATAACTATATTATCATATAATTAAAATTTAGAGCTTGAAAGGACAAATTAATGAATGACATTTAGTTCAATAATACGTAATATTTATAATTACTATATAAAACTATAATTAACAAATGGAATTATAATATATGAATAAAATTTATAACAGTACAATATTAATAAGGAAAAATAATCTATTATTATAAATGCTTTTTTTTATACAATCTTCTCCCACGATAATTGGTATTTGTGTTCTATTCACTATTAGTATATTGACGTATAATAACACATTTCAAATTCTAATTTTTCATGAAATAGAAGGATCAATATTGGACCAAAATGGATCATTAAATATACAACAAAACCAACCATTACAACAACAACCCTTACAACAACAACCCTTACAACAACAACCTTTACAACAACAAAATCAACCATTAGATGATAATTTGATAATTGGTTCCTTTGGTAATGATCGAATAACAGGTACTCCAAAAGATGATATCATAGTTGCATTATCTGGTTCAGATACCGTACATGGCTTAAGCGGTAATGATAAAATACAAGGAAATGAAGAAACAGATCAGCTATACGGTGATGCTGGAGACGATATAGTTCAAGGGGGAAGTGGTAGTGATCTTTTACATGGAGAAGAAAATAATGATGTCCTAGCTGGAGGAGTTGATGACGATTATTTAATAGGAGGTATAGGAAATGATAAATTGTATGGAGACGTTGGTGATGATATCCTTTCTGGGCTAGTAGGCGCAGATTATTTTGATTGTGGAGATGGGGTTGATGTTATAATTGATTTTAGTTTAAATGAAAGTGATGATACTGCAGGAAACTGCGAAGAGATTCAAAATAATTAACCTAGAGAGATTAGAGAACAAATTAAATAATATATGATTAATTTTTACGATATTCTGGAATACTTTTTAATTTGTTTGTTCCCTCTAAAACAAATTAGTTATGTTGGTTATATACTGGATGATAAAAAATACATAGACGCAATAAAATATTATAATTATAATAGCGCTTCATCAGAAACTTCTAAAAATGTGCCTTTTCAAGTAGCTAATTATTCTTATCTTACTTAAAAAATGAATTAGATTTGAACAATAAAAAGAAAGAAAATAAGAATGGTAATATTGTTGTAATGGAATTAAAAAATATAACCAAGATATTTGAATCACCTGCAGGAGAATCTGTCGTTCTTAAAGATATTAATTTCAAAATAAACAGAGGAGACTTTATCTCAATTGTCGGACCATCTGGAAGTGGCAAGACTACTTTACTTAATATTATCGGTGTACTGGATAAACCAACTTCAGGAGAAGTTATCATAAATGGATTTAATATCCTGTCTCTTAATGAATCGGAAATTGCACAAATGCGAAATAACTTGATAGGATTTATTTTTCAATCGTTTAACTTGATTAATAGAACTAGTGTTCGAAAGAATATTGAAATACCTGCTATAATCATGGGCATGAATAGAAGCTTGCGTCATTATCGTTCACAAAAGTTACTTGAACTACTAGAAATAAAAGATAAGGCAGAATACAAACCCCTGAACCTTAGCGGTGGGCAACAACAAAGAGTTGCTATTGCACGAGCTTTAATTAATGACCCAACAATAGTTTTAGCCGATGAACCAACAGGAAACTTGGATACCAAAACTGGTAAAGAAGTTTTTAATTTACTTAAAATGCTTACTAAAAAATATAAAAAGACAATTATTATAGTAACTCATAATCAAGAACTAGCAGTAGAAACTGACAAGACTATTTTTATAAGAGATGGGAAAATAGAAAAGGAAATTATTAATTAAATTGTTAATCAAATTTGTTAAATACACAAAGAAAACATCAAAAAACCTTAATATTAGATATTTGCGAATAAATGAAATGAAGACAATAAGATTATGACACTTACTTTTTTCATTCTATGTTCTTCTATATTATTTTTGTTACTTATTTTGGTAATTTTTATAAATCCCATTTTTTTAATTGTAAATAGTAGCTATGGTCAAATTGAACCACTAGATGATAAAAGTCCTTCATTTCTAGAAGCATACTGGACAAATAAACTTCTAACATCATCATCATCATCATCTTCTCTATCTCAAGGAGAAAGAAATCCCATAAAGGTTGAAGTTGGTCCTGGAGAAGGGCCGTCAACTCTTGCAGTAATCTTGGTTAATACTGGAAGATCAGAAATTACTGGAATAACGGGAGATTTAACACTACCAGAAGGCTTCAAAGCTATAAGAGGTGAAAATAATGTGAAATCAGAAAACGTTTCGGTTGCAAGCTATAATTCAATCGTAAAGCCTGGTGAGAGTTTCCCTCTTTATTTTACTTTTGGTGTCTTGAATGACACGAATGTTGGTCCTTATTACGGATCTATGGAAATAACTTATTCAAAAGTTCTTGAGACCGGACAAATTGTGTCAAATATCACTGTACCTTTCCGTGTACCAGGCAAAGTAATTCTAGATGTTATATTACAAAAACAAAATTTAATTACGAACACACCTAATTATTTACCAATTTTAATATATAACAAAGGATCTGCAGATGCAAATGGAGTAATTGTTACTATTACTAATATTTCAGGTGGAACTACTACAATAGGAAATAAAGATTATAAAAATAATGAGAATAGTATTATTGACAATCCCATGCTCTATAAAAATTCAGAAACTGATAATAATTATATTAATAATAATACTAAGCTTGGTAGTAGTAGTAACTATAGTATCTCAAATAATTTTACTAACACTACTAAAAGTATTTTAACAAAACAAACATCACAAAAAGAATCTTATAGTAGACCCATTGATATTCAAGCTACAACATTTAATGTAGTTAAAATTTTAGCGAATAATACTGCTTTAATTACTCCAATTATATACCCTGGTTATTCTACTGGTGGAACTATCCAAAATATGAAATTAAAGCTAAGTTATAATGATCCTTATGGCAACCAAAAAAATTTGGAAACATCTGTAGGATTAATAATATCTCCTAACCCTCCAGAATCGGTTTTGAGTATAGATGAAGCTAGAAATATTTTAGATACTGGTAATACTAATAATAATAATAATACTGATAGAATATCTTCTAATAATACAACAAAAAAAAATACACTCATGCTCCGAGCTGGAATGATTGAAACTATTAAAATAATTGTTTCCAATAATGGAAATGAAGAACTGAAAAATGTTGTTTTTTCTCTTAAATCTGAATCAGACTCTGTTGAACTTCTTGGGGACACAAGATGGACACTAAATTCTATAGAACCATTCTCAAAAAGAGAATTATTTACACAGATCTTTTCATCAGAAGAAGTAATAAGTAAACCTATTTCATTGACATTAGATGCTGAATATATTTCAGGAGGAAAGTCTAAAAAAGATTCCCTTTCTATAGGTGCTTACATACAAGGACAAATCACAATAAGAACATATGATGTATCTATTGAAGAGATAGGAGGAGTTTTAAATCTAGTTGGAAATTTGTTAAATGAGGGGAATACAGTAGCACTTTTTACGATTATAGAAATCATTAATAATAATGAAGTCTCATCTCAAGTTACGTCAAATTCTTCGCAGGCTAGAGATTTGATCAACCAACTACCTTTGCAAAGTTTACCGTCACCTCAATATCTCGGAGACCTTACCGAGAATTCACCATTACCTTTTAGTATTCCAATTGATATCAAAGCAGATACAGAAAATGGCAAATATATGACAAACTTAAAAATAAATTATAAAGATGCTTTGCGAACGGAACATAATTTGGTTTTAAACGAAACAGTGTATTACAAACCTGTAGTAATGGATCAGAATAACCCAACTGGCAATAATAATAGTAGCAATATTTTAGGTTTTACTATATCTAATTTTATAACTACTATAATTGTTATGTTTATTATATCCATTTTGATTGTTATTGCAATAATAATTGTTATACTTACTATCAAAAAGAGGAAAAACACAAAATCAAAATTATATAAATCTTTGAAATATCAAGATAATAATATGGGAGATTTTCTAGGTGACAAAAAAGATGAAAGAGGGTAAAAAGCAATTAATAAAAAATAAATGTTCTGATGATGTTTTTTTTAGATTATATAAAAAAATAAATAAAGGATAAGGAAATTAGAAATGGATTTTAAAGAAATAATACTCTTATCTCTTGATGCTATTAAAGAAAGAAAAACAAAATCTATACTTACAATTGTAATGGTAATGGTGGGTAGTAGTCTTATGATCGCCGTTAGTGGAATGGGTGCTGGCTTTACTGAATTTTTTAATAAACAAACAAGCAATCTTGCAGGTAATATTATGTTTATAAATCCTGCACCCCAAACACAAAATGAAGCAACTGGTCCTGGTGGGGGTAATAATGCAGCCCCCCCACCTGTTGCAAAAATTATCCTGAATTCTGCAGTAGAAAAGAGATTAAGTTCCCTTCCATTAGTAAAAGAAGTTATACCTTCGTATCAATCTCAAGTAACTATTGAATCAAAAGGTGAGTCAAAAGATTTTGCGATATTTTCTTTAAATCCACAAAAACTACGTATTATTGCTCCTACTTTAGAATATGAAGAGGGTTCAGTGATTAGATCCAATGATCCTTCTGGAATGATAGTTTCCAGCGATGTAGCCTTTCCTCCTGGAGAATCTACACCTTTTCTATCATTGGGACAGACTGTACAAGTTTTGTATTCTTTTGTAAATCCAATAACAGGAAACAGAGAAATTGAAACAAAAAGTTTTGTTATTAGAGCAATAATAAAGCAATCAGGCAATCCTAACATCGACAAAGCTGTAATCATTAATGAACAAATAGGCAACACACTTCTTCATAAATCTGGAAAATTTGACGCGTTAATAGTAGTGGCACTATCTCCTGATAATATAGATAGTATTGAGACTGAAATAAGAAAACTTTATGGTAATGATATAGGTATTACTACAGTACAAGCTCTTATTCAAACAATTAAAGAGTTTACTAGTGGAATGAGTTCTTTTCTTTTAAGTATTGCAATTGTATCATTAATAGTAGGTGCTGTTGGAATAATTACAACCCTCTATACTTCAGTAATAGAAAGAACTAGGGAAATAGGAACTTTGAAAGCTATTGGAGCACGAAATTTTGATATTTTAACTCTTTTTTTAGTAGAGGCAATACTGATTGGTGTTTTGGGCGCAACCTCTGGTTTGGGAACTGGTGTAATTCTAGGATATATTCTCAATACAGGATTCAGTAGTAGTAGCGATGGAAATAACTCTATTCCCGTTTTTTTAATAACTGATATGGCAAGAGTATGGCTGATTACTGTAGGATTGAGTCTTTTAGCAGGACTGTTTCCAGCCTTTAAAGCATCACGTTTGCTTCCAATAGAGGCATTAAAAAGAGAATAAGACTATTAACAAATATTTTTTCTTAAACAATAAAATTTAATGTATTGCGATGTTCAAAGGTGAAAAGCATGTAGTTGTAGTATTTAATGCATTTATATTAATATAGATTAAAAAATTTGAATTGTTTTTGTGTTGTTAGAATCATACAAAAACTACTGGCATTTAGATAGTACTATTTTCATTAAAATTAGAAATTATATGACGAAGTTAATCATATTAAGATTAACGAATTTTACTATTAAATTTGTATTAGTCATTAATTATCAATGGTTTTTCCCAAATCGTTAATATTAATTTCATCCTTTGCGGATCCGATGCCAAATGCCTCAAGTTGAGATTGAATTTTTTTTGGTTGAGTAAAGATATTCATATCACCATGTTTGTGTAGGATTACTTCACAATTACCTGATTGAGTATCACCCTTCTCAGGATCAAAATCAACTAGAATATCACTCCCATCACCACAATCAAAAAAGTTTACTCCCTTTCCTCCGATTGAAACATCGTCACCTACGCCTGCATAAAGCTCGTCATTTCCATTTCCTCCTACTAGTAGGTCAGCTCCCTCACCAGATTGAATTATATCAGTACCTGGTCCACCGTAAATTTTGTCACTTCCTTGGGACCCCAAAATTTCATCATTCCCTTCATCTCCATAAAGTTCATCATTACCTACAGAACCTTGAATAACATCATTTTTCTCAAATCCTCTAACGATATCACCATTTCCACATGCTGAGCCTAGACCAGTTGCACTCAGCTGTGTTGGGCATGCAACAATTACATCATTACATTTCGTACCCAAGGTAAACGGACGCGTTCCTACTATAACGTTCGAATCCTTAGAACCACAATTAATATCGCCACTTCTTGCATGAGCATTTAATACAAAATGATTGTTAAAAGCTAAAACAGAACATGATACCAAAATAACTAATCCTATAAATAATAAAGTATTACCTAACAAGGGAACAAAACTTTTGCCTCCAGAATTATTCATTAACCATCTGAAGCCCATAATATTGATATGCATCTCCTTATTAATAAATAAAAATTATTTTAATATATAAGTAAATGCTATAAAAAAATTCGAATTTTTTTTCTAATTTTTATCTTTACTCTCAAGTTGATTGATCTTAAAAAGAAAGTATAAAAATTCTATCAATTGCTAATAATTAAAGTAATAAGAATCATTAATTAATTACATATAATATCTACTATTAATAATAATACTAAATTTGATGCTAATTTAACAAATAGGTATCGAAGAATTATAAAATATAATTAGAGCCTATCCCAAAAATAGATAGGAATATAGCTCGTTGGTTTCTTATCATACATGATAATGCTTAGGAATAAAAAGTCTGTTAGAACAATTATACGTATTCCAGATGATCTGTGGAATGAAATTCAAAATATTTTGCCAGATGAAAAGCCAGAGAATACGATAGGTCGTCGTCCCATTATTCCATACAGAAAAGTACTTGATGGTATCCTATTTGTCT